>NZ_NUMC01000055.1:0-85246 GCF_002577655.1 Bacillus sp. AFS040349
AGAAGTTTTGACAATACGGAAACAAGTGAAGGGGAGTAACGTATGAAAAAGGTTTTGTTCCTGGGAACAAGAGATAAGAGCGACTTGGTATTATATGTTGCTCTTACACTCGCCCAAATTGGTTATAAAACAGCCGTTGTCGATTGTTCTAAGAAAAAACGATATTTACGGACCTATACGAATTACACTGATAAGAATGAACTGTATGATTTCTTCAACATTGACATTGCGGCAGCTAATAGCCCAAACGAGTTAGAGTCCATTATGAAACAATCAAACGAAAAATTAGAATCCTATGATTTTGTTTTAGTTGATATTGATAACCTTGATAGCAAGTCTAATTGGAGACCATTTGATAGACGTTACTATGTTGGAGATCACGACAAAATCAATTTAATTGATGATGGTGAGTTAGTGAACAGTTTCTTACAAGAAAATGAAAAAGAAGTGGAATTCAATAAGGTCACATATGAAGTACCGAGTGATGTTGATGAAGCATATTTAAATCAATTATTTAATCACAAGATCAAATGGACCGCTTCAAGTTATGAATTACCATTCGATGAAATGGATGCTGCGAATAAAATCAACATGCAATATAACATGGAACCAACATTTAAAAAGTTATCTAAAGATTATAAGAAGGTTATCACATCTATTGTCACTTCAATTGCTGGTAATCACGAAAAAGAAAGTAAGATCGCAATGAAAAAAATGGAGAAGGGAGATTTCGTCATATGAGTACAGTAGCATTTTGGTCGCCAGTCCATGGACAAGCGGGTAATACAGCAAACCTTATTGCAACTTCAAGCATGTTAGCAGTTGAGTATAGTAACCGAACAATGGTGACACAAACTCAACTCTCTCACTCAACATTAGAGGCAGCGTTCACCAAAAGCACCGGAAAGGGGGATTTACTTAATTTCTCTGATACAGGAATTGATGCACTAGAGAGGCTTGCAAGAAGTAAACGATTAACAGACGAAAAAGTATCAGATTACACAATATCTGTTATTAACGGCCGATTAGAACTATTGGTCGGTAGTTCGAAGCCAAGTAAGACGATGTATGAAAACATCGACAGTGTACTTGATACCATCTTCACTGTTTCTTCTAAGTTTTATGATTTTTGTATGGTCGATGTTCATTCAGGTACGCAAAACAAGATGACTCGAAGAGTCTTAGATGAAGCAGATTTAATTGTTGTAAATCTTAATCAAAATGTTCATGTCTTGGATCGTTTCTTTAATAAAGAAGATTGGCTTGAAGTATTAGATGAAAAACCATATGTAATTGTACTTTCGCAATATGACCCACATTCACATTATTCTGTTAAGAATATTCAAAGGAAGTATAAATGTAAGCAACCTATTCTAACGGTCCCTTACAACACTGCTTTTAGAGATGCTTGTAATAATCGTGATGTCGTGGAATTCTTCTTAAGAGCTTCAAAAGCAAAGAAAAATAACCCAAATCATTTCTTTGTTACAGAAGTGCAAAAATTAATTAAAGAAATTATGAAACAAACACAACAGCAAGTCATAGTAGATGAGGTTGAAGAACAAAGTAATGCTACGAAATTGAATTTACTTGAGACAGGGGCTTCTTAATATGTCGGCTGCCTTAAATCTAATTATCATCTTAGTTTTACTTATTCTCATAACAATTTTTCTAGTGATTAAATTAACTCAACGAAAAGATGTAGAGAAAAGAGTGAAGCAAAATCAAAAAAACTATGACATTGAAGAATTTTCAATACTAAAGATTGTTGAATATGTTAAAAATTCCTTGAATGAAATATCAAACTCTAATCTCCACGACCTTGGTCTTTCAGAACAAGAATACTTGCGAAGAAAGCGGAAGCGTACAGAGTTAGAGGACGCATTAAAAAGTTGTAATACAGGTAATGTGAATGACAAGTTGTATGTGAAAGAATTTATTGGAGATCTTTTAATTCAGTCTTACAACATTAATGAAGAAACTATAAACATTCCAATTCCCTTCTTAGATAAAAGTAAGTTATCACATCAAGATAAATTTGATATTCTCTTACATCTATATAAGAAAAAATATGATACAAAAGCATTATCAAAGCTGATCGATACGTACAATTTAGACAGGTTAAAGCCTGTAGAAAATGCAGACTCAGAAGGATATTACATCACAAAAAAAGAGATTGATACCATCTTTCAAAAAGAATACATCAAGAGCCTTAATTTTGACGACAAGCTTCAAATTGTTGTTCAACGTGTCTACTCGATTTACAAAGGATTCGGAGTTATTGATGACATTCGTGACCAAGTAATTGACGGAATTAGTGGAGGTGTTTCTGGATTACCTGAAACGATCCAATCTATTGAAGAAGAGGTTGAAGCATTAAATACACTTCAATCATCCCCTAGAACGGTGGATTCAGTTTGGATTATGTATAAGGGTAAAACGATTCATCTTTCATTCCTGTCTTTTGGTACGTTATCAGAACTGCGAAGAGTAACTCAGAACATTTATAAGTTTAATAACCCAGGTCAATTATCCGAATCTCGTCCATACATAGTTAATGAAATGGCTGATGGTTCACGTGTAGTAGTTGTTCGACCTAACTTTTCTGAATCATGGGCTTTCTTTATTCGTAAATTTGACTTACCAAACGCCTCTCTTGAAAGTATTGTTCAAGATGAAAACAGTGAGATCGTTATTAATCTATTAAGATTTCTAATGGCTGGTGCAAGAGTAACAGGAATTACTGGTCAACAGGGATCTGGTAAAACGACACTTCTCATGGCGTTGATTAAGTATATTAGTCCAACTCATAACTTACGTATTCAAGAATTGGCCTTTGAGCTACATCTGAGAAAAATATACTCTGGTCGAAACATTCTTTCTTTCCAAGAAACAGAACATGTTTCCGGTCAAGAGGGATTAGATTTACAGAAGAAAACAGATGGTTCCGTTAATATTCTCGGTGAGGTTGCTAGTCACGAGGTTGCAACTTGGATGATCCAAATGGCGCAGGTTGCTTCTGAATTTACAGTCTTTACTCACCATGCTAAGACATTTAAAAAATTAATTGAAGCATTGAGAAACTCTCTTCTAAAAACTGGAATGTTCTCAGATGAGAAGATTGCTGAAGAACAAGTAGTAAATGTTATTAACTTTGACGTTCACTTAATAAAAGATTCAAGTGGACACCGTTATATTGAACGAATCACTGAATGCATTCCATTGAACGATGAAGTTGATTATCCAATGGAATGGAGAGATAAAGAAACGAAGGAAGAGAAGTTAGACGCCATGATGGAAACCATGACTGAATACTTCAGACGCCGAACTGATCGTAAAGCTTACCAATACCGTAACATCATTGAGTATCGTGATGGTAAATACGTTGCTGTTAGCAAAATTAGTGATAACCAATTGACTGAAATGATGGAACGCATGACACCTAAACAAGCAAAAGAATTTGCAGAGTTTACTAGAAAGAACTGGGGGTAACGAGATTATGAATTTCCTAATAGTTTTCTTAATGATTGTTACTCTTGGAATTCTCATTCTTATATTAAAAGAACCCAGTATTCCACGTTTATTAAAAATTGTGTATGCTGCAGCTTTGTTACCAAACATTTTTGCTATACAAATTCGGCAATTAATTATTAGTAAACTACCTCATTTAGCACCATTTTATGAAAGTCAATTAGGTGGCACATTTATAGTAGTTATTTATGTTATTGCTTTTGTAGCAAGTTTAACGGTTCTGCTAGTCAGTAAAGGGATGAAGCCTGCAAGTATTGGGGGTGAAGAAGTTTGCTAATTGAATTAATATTAGCCCTTTCCGTTATAGGTTTTCTAGCTTTTCTCATACTTTACGTATATGTAAGTAGAAAAATGGAAGGACAAGAGAAACAAACAAACGTCTCATTATTACTCCCTAAAGAAAAAAGAGGATTTCGTTATAAGTTTAGTATTTTAGCTCAAAAATATTACCCTATATTCGTTAGAACACCAATATTAAGAGGATTAGTACGAAATGTAAGAGTACGCTTGGAAACAATTAATACCTATGATGAATACAAAATTCGTAGAGAAGTAATGAAGATCATCCTAATTGCTCTTAGTATTTCAGTTTTTATCCTATTGGTTTGTTCCTTGTTTAATCAGAGTATCTTGTACCTTTGTATTGTTCTTATAGCAGTAATATTTCTAAATGGTGTATTAATTGATATGTTTGTGCATCGTTTAGAGGACAGATTATTGAAACAATTTAAAGACTTTTTATCTGACGTAAGACACAGCTTTCAGCAATATAAAATGATAGATACAGCTATATATGAAGCAACAAAACAAGCTCAATACGAAATGAAATTACAAGGGGATCGAATCTATCAAATACTTGACTCTACTAACCCTCATGAAAAGTTGAGTGAATATGAAAGTGTGGCACCCAATCGTTTCTTAAAAGCTTTTGCAAGTATTTGTGTTCTGGTACTTGAAAAAGGAGATGTAAGAAATGCTGATGGCTCAGTCTTTCTAAACGGATTATCTGGTTTAACCCAGGAGTTAAACTATGAAATTCTTCATAGAGATCGATTGTCACAGATCTTTAAGGGATTAAGCGTCGTTACAGTTATTCCAATTATTTTCACTTTACCTATTCGACACTGGGCCGTTACTTATTTTCCTTCCATGATAGCTTTTTATGATAGTCGAATCGGACTTATATCACAATTGATTTTATACTTTGTGATTATCACCGCTTATGTACTGATTAGAAAAATGAGAGAAGTCAATGAAGCGAAATACACAGCCCGAATAAAAAGAAAACTCTTAAGTGAAAGGCTCTATAATATCAAACCAATTACATATGTGGTTGATGCTTTTACACCTAAGTATTATCAAAAGGATTATTTTAAGTTAACTCGTTTAATTAAACAGGCAAATTCACCTACAACGCTAGAGTGGCTTACAACTCAGAGGATCATGGTATCTATTCTTACGTTTCTTTTTATCGTAGGTGCTTTCATATTTAGTAGCTACTCTATAAGCCAACATGCTTTATATAGCCCAACAACAGATGTTTTAATGGGGAAATTGACTGAAGAGGAAAGAATAGCAGCTGAACAAAGAACAGATTTTGATCGTGAAGTAATACTTCATTTTAAGGGGGTGAAAGACAGGACATACGAAGATATCGTTACATATGTGACAGAACATCTCGAAAGTGAAAGTGGACAAGCTTCTGAGATTACTGTAACAGCTGATAGGATATATCAAAAATTGAAAACTGTTGAATCGTCATATTTTAAATGGTGGGAACTAATAATCGCGGTTCTCGGTACCGTTATTGCATACTATTCTCCAGTCTGGTTACTTCATTTCCAAGCATTCTTGAGAAAAATGGATATGGAAGAGGAAGTAAATCAATTTTATACCATCATCTCTGTTGTCTCACACTTTGAAAGTGTATCTGCACAAAATGTACTAGAGTGGATGGAACGCTTTGCGGTTATCTTTAAAGAGCCCCTAAAAAAGTGTCTATTAAACTATGATAGTGGACCTGATGAAGCTCTTGAAGAACTAAAAGAGGATGTATCTTTTCTTCCTTTCTCAAGATTAGTAGACCGCTTAACTTTAGCAGTTCAACGAATATCTGTGAAAGATTCCTTCGATGATATTGATTTAGAAAAACAATTTTATGTAGAACAAAGAAATCGTTATAACGAAAATGTTCTAAACAACAAAAAAACGTGGGGCGAAATAATATCGTTTGCCTCAATCCACACGTTAATCTTTTTATACTTAGTTATTCCAATGCTGTATATCAGTATTACGAATGCAGCAAACATGATGAAGCAATTTCTATAAAAATACTATTCTAATGGAGAGTGAAACAAATGACTGAAACACCACAAAAAGCACTTTTACTAGGTGCGGCATTATTTATCACAATCGCTTTAATCACTTTGGGGGTTGTCGTCTATAATACTGCATCTGATGGAGCTAAGACAGCAAATAAAGAGTTTAGTTCAATCCAAACTGAGCTTTCAGAGCAAACATTCTTAGTCTATGACAATACGGATATTAGTGGATCACAAGTAATTAATGCTATTCGTAAATTTGATGATGATGAACTTGGTATTAAAGTAACGACTGGTAAAGGAACAGCATGGTACAACTATGATGCTACTAATCCAGATACATTAACTACAGCTTCAGGTGCAATTGCTAATACATCAATTGAAACGAACAATGCTTATATTAATCCAAGCGGTAAATTTGCTGCTAAAATCATTCGTGATAGTAACGATGTTATTCGTGCCATTCAATTTACACAACAATAATATAGGAGATTCATATGGAAGTTATCCTGAAATTCCTAACACTTATGGTAGCTGCGTTCATGACATTGGGCGCAGTCTCCCTTTCTTTTGAATCAAATCATTTAATAGATCAAGCATATGAGAAGCAAAGAGAACTTCAAGAAAACCCTTCTCTAATAGAAAAATTAACAATACCTGAAGAGACAATCATAAACGGTTCTGAAATCGTAAATAAGCTTTATATGTATTACGGTCAAAATCTTCAAATTACGATTGATACTCAGACTTATGATATGGCAAATGATGATATTACTGAAGATGACTTTGCATTAATCATTGATGTAGTAGCAACCTATCAAGAAACTATTGAACGAGATACCGAAGGTAAATTAACTAAAATAACGTATACGAAAGAGGTGCTTTAAAGAATGGTAGATGCTATATCAAAAACGGTTGCTTTTTTACTAGCTATTGTATTGTTGTTTCTTGTACCTCTTTCGTTTAATTTTGAACGAGAAGATGAACTAGCAAGCCTAACCGCTCAAAATGCGGTAACTAAATTTGTAGATTCTGTTCGTAACAAAGGCTATATTTCTCCAACCATGTACAATCAATTCACCCAAGAATTACAGAAAATCGGCTATACATATGACATTGAAATAACACATGAAAAGAAAACCTATTTTCCTGTTTATACAGATCCAAGTGATCCGAATAGTTTTACAGGTGAATATATGACAGATTATCAAAACTATTATTCTGCTCAAATACTACCTATTTTATTTCCAGATAATACACTTCCGATAGATGATGATAGTAGACTATACAAATTAACTACTGGAGATTTTTTTAAGGTGGAAGTGAAAAATACTAATCGAACTAATTCAACCATTCTTCGAGATTTTCTAACCGGAGGGAATACAGGAAATCCAGTTGTGATTCATATTCCGTATGGAGGTATGGTTCATAATGAAGATTACTAATTTTGCGATTATCTTTATTTTAATACTTGGTCCATTTTGGTTTTCATTGCAAGTAAAGGGTAATCAAATTGAAAAATCAGACCAGTTATCTAATCGTTATGACCAAGCTCTAACTATTTCAGTTGATGATGCTGCCAAATCACTTTTAACAAATGTTAAACAAGACTTTGAGAGTGGATATGGTTCTGACAAAAATACAAGTGCAAACAGAACGGAAGCTTTTAATACGTTCTTTAAAACATTGTCTCTGAATTTTAATGTTGAAAATCCCAATGGTCTAGGGGTATTGCAAGCTTATATCCCTGTTATGGCCATTGTTGATTATAAAGGTATTTATATCTATGCGATGGACGAATACAAAAATGCCGAAAACGTATTGATTCGTGAACATGTTGAAATGCCAATGAAGCCATATGTGTATAAAGATGATCAAGGGAATATGATTTCTTTTACCCTCGATGACTATGTTATTGCATATGATAAAGCCCAAGACAAATGGAATGAAGGTTTTAGAGAGGAAATTAAAGATTCCCTTTCAATCCCCTTACTACAAAATGCTGAACTCTTTGAAAATGTGAGAAGAACTACGATCCTAAATGTAGTGCAAGATGAAATTGAGTATTATATCAATCGTCATAACACTTATGCGAAAAGACTTGGTGTTACCTATCGTTTTACCATGCCTGTATTGAGTGGCGAAGATTGGCAAAACACCATAGATGATATTGGTGTGATCTCATTTGTTCAAGGATACCCGCTTGGTGGGGGAGATACCTATAATAACTATGCTCTTGGTGGCAGTCGTATCATTAAACAGCATGATTATTACGGAACAGTGATTGACGGTATTAAGTATTATTATCGTGATGATGAAGGGTATTCTTACCCTGTTGATGAAGTTTTTCCTAACGAAAAAGAAGCGGTGAAAAAAGGTTATTTTCCACTAGATTAAGATATAATTGATTCCATAAATTAACTTGGTAATACTTTACATAATGTTATAATGATGTTATAATAACATTAATATAACATTAAAATGTTTAGAAAGGGGATTTCTATGGATGAAAAAACCAAACGACTTCAACTTTATCTTCCTGAAAGTGTGAAAAGTGATTTAGAAGATATGGCGAAGGAAACTGGTCTTAGTCAGAATCAACTAGCAGTCTTAGCTTTGCAGAGCTTGTTAGCAAACTATAAGTTAAATGGAACTAATATCTTTGCAAAACTATTAGATGTTGGAAAAGAAAAATAACCTATAAAAAAACGTTTCGTAAACGAAAGGAGAGAGGGACATGAAAAACACATTATCAAAGGTAGCTTTATCCGCAATGTTAGTTGGTAGTAGTTTTGCGCCGCTTACAGTAACAAATGAAGTGTCTGCTGCAAGTGTACAATCTTTACCTAAACAAGAAGCAAAAGAAGTATGGGTAGAGGGACCACATGTTGACGAATTAGGCAGAGAATATCCAAATATAAAAGATTATAATGTTGGATTTCAAACAAAAAGTGCAGAGAAAGGTACATTGATACTCGAAGTCCGACGTAACCAGTTTTGTGCTGGATGTTGGGAGAATTATCGTATTACAAATAGTAATATAATTGCTGATTATTCAAAAGTTCCAGTAGGTGTGAACGGAAATAAGGCAAGAACAGCAACTTCTGCTTCTTTAACAGATCTAATAAATACAAATTCTAAAGAGGACTATTATGTAAGATTAGTAGGCCATATTAATACTATTACTGCAAATCAAACTTATTATCTTAATATGATGGGGGCAGACGATCCCGATTCATATAACTTTAAAGCTTATTTTTATCCGAACATTGACCTAACTAAAATGTCAAAGTCTGATAGAAATCAATATGTTGTTAACGGAAAAGATACTCTAGAGTTAATACCAAAGTCTAATGTTACTCATATCGGTAGAGTTCTTATTAAAGGAACAAACCAAGTATTGTATAACCCGCAGGGAAAAGTACATCGGATACTTCGACAAAACGAAGGCTTACGTGTTTATGAAGTTCAAAATGACCGATACCAAGTTGGTGGAGGCTATTATGTAATGAAGAGTAAAGATACTTTGTATTATTATGGTCATATTTATAGTAATGAAAAAGGTTATAAATATATGGCTATATATAATCCTAGTAATGAACTTTTTAAGAACTTTGAGCCAATGCAAACTTCTAGAGTTTATGGAATAACAGAAAGAGGGTTATATAACGTAGGTGGAGGTTATTATGTCATTCCTGCAAGTCATATATCCTTAGAAAGATAAGGTGGGGTGTATGTTAAAAAAGATTGTATTGATTGCGTTTCTATTTTCTATGTTCCTACAGACATTTCCTGTAGGAACTCCATTTGGTATACCAGAAGCAAAAGCTTATGATTTTTCAAGTTTTGGAAATCCTCCAAAAAGTAGGTCTTATTCTAACAATCCAGATGGTACGACATACTGGGTAAATTATTATGAACTTCTTACTCCGGAAAACACGAGTGACCCCTATGGAAAAGTGCAAGCAAGTGGTCCTCACTGGCAAGAAAGTACTGATACATGGGAGAGTCTTGCTAATGGCGCTAGAGCTTACAAAGATCAAGTTTGGAATCAAGTATGGGCATGGGAAAATCAACCAATCCCAGCTGGTGGAAAGATTATTAAGCAAAGGGATATTACATGGACAAATGGTTTAGCATCTAGTATTCAGACGTCATTTCAAGAAATCCTTAATGAAAATCCTGGATATAAAATTAAAGAAGGTTTTGTTTATCCTGTACATTACGAGCGGACTTACCCTGTTTCCGCTGCGGATGCACTTTGGAAAATGGCTGAGGATGAACGAGACGGACAATCTGAGCTAGATAGTCAAATTGATTATGATTTTTCTAACATAAGAGATATTGATAAACCTTATGGTAATGGTACCAGATCAACATTATGGGATTCTAAAGCCTTATATTTTCGAACACCACCTTTTGAGAGAAATGGTACAACCTATTCATTTAACACGATTGAGGATGTATTTAAACCAATCAATAATGATACTCCTTGGTTAACTGGTCCAGGTTTTTGGTCAAACTGGGCAATTAAAGAAAAAGACGCAAGTAAAGGTCTTATATACTGGGCAGAAGAAGCAATGAAAGATGATTCAAAAGGGTTTTGGGGGAGAGCACACCCAGTACTTTATACACCAGGAAATGATCCTTACATGCGGAATATGTTTGGACATCATTGGACTATGTACAAAAGTGAGGTTAACACAAGTACGGGGTATTGGTATTTCCACTGGCATTCTATGGTGAACGATGGTAACGACTTTAAAGTTGAAGCTATCTTGGAGCCGGACGATATCTGTACAACAAATCCATCCGACCCTAGTTGTGGAGGAGGTGGCGGTGGCGGTGGCGGAATGTGTAGCCCAGTTATATCTCCACCATCTGCTGGAACAAGGCAACAAGCAACCAAAATGGAACCAAACACGTCTGGTGTCATAAAATCAGATTCACGTGGAAACGAGCAATTTAATGTACTACAAGGCATTCCAACAAGTGAGTCCTTGTACGCAAATGCTTTTTCTAAAGAGTACCTTTTCCAAAATACATTTACTCAAATGCGTGGAAATGTGACTTATACGGTTACTGTGAAAAAGACCTATAATTTGACGTGGACAGAGGAAACATCGGGACCTCCTGATGCAGATGGTAATCCAACTGTTGTTAAAACACCTAAAAGTGATACACAAGTTGTCGAAAAGAAATATACTGTTGTTCGTCCATATTCTTATTGGCAGATTGATAACTTAGAAGTATATGGGTTACAAAATGCTACTATGTCAAACTATGCATTACCAAGTGGCTCTATTACGATGTCACCTAGCGGATATACGGCTCCAAGTGTCATTGCAAACAATAGCGATAATGTAAATGATCATGTATATCCAGCAGAATGTAATAATGTTGATTTAGGTAGCCAAGGCTTAAATGGTGGAACATCAAGACCATCTGTACCAAGTGAAAACTGGCAATCTAATGCAGAAGGTGCAGTAGGTAAAAACGATGTAAAAAACGATAAAGTGACATTTAAAGGTTCTACCATCATGAATGATGCTAAAACGGTTGAGAACGGTCCAACACCGACGACTATTCCAGATTCGCCAATGTCGAATCAAAACGTATTCTATCGTTCAGGTATGGTCATAAGTAATTCTCTCTTAAATAGAGCCAATACTCCAAGTAGCGGTAATGTTAATTACAACCTTATAAAAGGAATAAAGGGAGGATCACCTAAGACTTATCCGATCAACGGAATTAACACTGTCACCGTTCATACACCAACTGTTATATATGCAAATGTTTCAAATGACTCAGCTCATAACCAAAGAACAAATCCTGATCCAGTTAGAAAGGCTGTTATACTTGATCGTCCATTTACGATTATGATGCCAACAAATGGACAACATTTGAATATTCAAGGTTATGGAAACCGAGATTATGCTAAATACATTAATCGTAAGCGGGTTCGTTTTCCGTTTGATGTTTACCATTATACCGGTGGAACACAAGGAACTTTCGTTCCTGCGAATACTTGGATTGATATTCCTGTAAGTGAGTTATCTTCCGCTTTTTATACACCTGTATGGGTTGATGAAGGTAGTTATGATGTTTTATTCCGAACATTTGCTATTAACTCTCCTACAAGTGGCTTTACAACACAAGCGGATGCTAATACAAATCTAGCAAACCATGTAGCAACTGATGTTATCCCTATTGATGTAATCGGGCGAGTCTTTGATTTCAGAGTCACAGACATTGCAGATTACAATTGGGAGAATGTATTTAGAGTAAGTGAAGGAAACTATCGTCACACAGGTAACTATTATTGGGTACAAGATAAAGGCATTGATGGTGACCTAAGAGGGAATACCGCTCCTTATCTATTACCAATCACTCCTGGTAGTCACCCAGATTACAAGAATGTGAGTGTGAAAACTGGTTACCACTTCAAATTCGACCTGAAAACAAAAGGAAATATGTTTAATCAAGGAGACGGTATTCGTATCACTCCAACATTCTATTTTGTTAATAAAGATGGTTCGAATAGAAGAGAAGTAGATTTATATTATAAAAACGAAAATGAAAGCTTTGTTCAAATCGGTAGTGCTCAAGATCAAGAAAAACGTTACGTGAAATTAGTAGACCGATTAAGAAATGTACCAGAGAATGAAATAGCTGCTGCTGCTGATTATGCATTTGACCACTATTCAGGAGTAACAGCAACAATAAAAAATCGTTATATCCAAGATTATCTTAAAGATGCTAACGATAAAACGTATATTGGGCAATATTCATGGATGATTTTGCCTTCTACATTAAAAACTCACATTGGACCAAGCTCAATTCCTCCAAGTGCTAGTGTAGATCAACAACGTGCAGTAGCTTCTATCCATCAATGGTATGGAGAATATAGCTTACCTGCAGCTGTATACACAGTTCCAAAGGGAACAAATTTAGCGGAAGTCGGACGTATGGAACCATTAACAGATAAGTCACCTGTATTCTTAAAAGATGGTTATATAATTGTTAACTTCAATATTGAAACGATTAAAAACCAAGATACTTCTAATCCATTCTTACAGTACATTCATGCACCATTAGCAAACCAATGGAAAATAGAAGGATACCAGAATAACAGGATTGATCCATACGGAAATAACTTCTCACTTCTAGATGGAGATGTAGTATTCTACCATGGGGATTTGAGTAGCTATGATGACTTTGGGTCTAGCGTGACACATTAAAATGATTTAACACATAAAATAGCCCCGTTTTAAAGAGAGAGCCATGGACGGCTAAAAAATCTTTAAAATGGGGCTATCATTCTATTAAAAAGGTGATAATGATGTTTGCAGAACAATTATATTTTTTTCCTCTACTCTTTAATATGATCATATTATTACTGATGTCCTTAATGGCTGCTATTCTTTACATAAGAACAAAGAAAAAGACGTATGTAAAAGTGGGAATATCTTTCTTCCTAGCCATGATTTCTTTTATATTCGTTTCTTTTGGGAGTATTAATTATGGTATTTCTATGTTTTCTCCAGCTATTCCGCTACTTATAAGTTCTCTTATACTTGTACAAGGTGGAGTTTATTATTTTTATAATCAAAAGAATTCTAAAAAACTTCTATACTTTATTATTACAATCATTTTAGTTGTTTTCACTGGAAGTACTTCATTTCAGTTATTTTCTATTTTTCCGTTTTTGATTTTAATTACATTTTCTATTCTTTCTTACATTCAGATATCGAAAGACATGTTAAAAAGAAATCATTATACTTTTTCTGTAATCTTTACGGGTTTAACAGGAATTAGTGGTCTTCTATCCATTGTGTTCGGTATGGAGATGATACTCTTTTTATTTTCATCTTTTCTAACTATCTCTTTTATCAGTCAATTCCTTATGTTTTTTGAAAGAATAATAGACCTAATGCAAGCTGCATCCTATACGTCTGTGACAGATGGATTAACTGGATTATTCAACAGAAGATTCTATACTAAACAAGCAGAACTTAAGGCACAGGCTGGCTATATAGGAGTAATATTCTGTGATATTGATAATTTCAAAAAATTAAATGATACCCAAGGGCACGATATGGGGGATAAAATTCTTAAACAAGTAGCGAACATTGCCAAAGAACTTGTGAAGGGAATCGGCATTGCTGGTCGATACGGTGGAGAAGAGATTGTATTATTAATAGAAAATCCGAAAGTAGATATCAGTGAAATTGCAGAAAAAATAAGATCAAGAGTTGAAAAAGAAACAATTGTTACTCTCTCAGTAGGGTTTGCTACTAGTAATGGAGGATTAAACTATACTGAAATTATAAATTTAGCTGATAAATATATGTACGAATCTAAATTAAGTGGTAAAAATAAAATATCAGGTCAATTATAATTACGTTAAATTGTTTTTAATTTTTTAGCAAATAATGTTAATATTAGTAATAAAAATAGGTCTTTTCTATCAATGCCATCATCCTCATTTGGTCGTTAACTCACTTGCATAGATATATTTAACTAGAATAACTATAGATACAAATAAATTTTACATAATTGTAACATCAAAACGATTGTATTATGACTTAGAAACAGTATAAAATTAGTATGGAGTTGAAATTATGGTTGAATTTGAAGATGTGAAGAAAAAATTTGGTAGACAAGTTAGAGAATATAGAATGATACGTAACCTATCACAACAAGAACTCGCAGAATTAACATCGCTACATAGGACATATATAAGTGATATAGAAAGAGGTTTACGAAATATTACACTTGAAACTATTGTAACAATTGCGAAAGCATTGAATGTAGATACTTCAGAACTTTTATAAAGATTTATTTTGCGATCAGGTTCTACTCAATTAAGTCTCTAAAATTTTTTGAATAATATTACGGAATTCTACAATAAATTTAATTATAATAATTTATTATTATAAAAAGACACATAAAAAGATACATAAAAACTAATAACTTTCCGAATGTATATATTATTATAGAGATTTAAGGAGTGGAATAATGTCTCTTATTACGAAATCTAAACAACAAGAAAATTATAGAATCGAATATATTTTTAATAGAATGAAATTTATCATTAATGATACTCAATTTGTAGACTTAATATCTTTAACAAAGGATATTTATTTTGAGTTAGAAGAACAACAAGAATTTGATACTATCGTGTTGGAAACGGATTCAAAAGAGCTTTTCTTAAGTGATTTTCCCGAAAATTTCACTGAACAACTAAGAGAAGAAGGTACAATTAAAGAAGAAGTTGTTTTGACTGAAGAAAAAATGAATTTATTAATAGAGAATTATAAAGATAATTTATTTGATATTAATATAGAGCAAATAAAATTAAATTGAACACTACCATTGCGTTTGTTATAATAAAAGTGTTAATTTTTTCTTTTTTGTTTTATTGCAACCTTTTATGGTTAGCGGGTTATTACTTCTAAACGTTATGGAGCCTTTGGGCTTGGTTTTTTTCTACGGAGAAACCATGCCTAAAGGCTCTTTTTGCGTTTTTAGGAGGTTGTGGCCAAGTTTTTATAACTAGAAACTTTTTAAGAGAGGATGTTTTTTATGAGTAATGGGTGGATTTTTTGTGTTTTATTTTTCAATGAGTTTAACAGAAATGTAGGTGAAGATTGTCATGTTTAAAATAACATGTTTCGCACCAATATCTCCTGAAGACTTGGGGAAAGCGTTAAAAGCACTTAAATTTCAAGAGAAGAAAGGCTGTTATGAGTGGTACTTAGATGGACATGTATTTAGAATTGAACCATTTAAGAATCAACCACGAGATAGTATGAAAGGTTATAGAGTTTATTTTAATGGAAACATAGATGGTGGAATCTATCTATTCGACTCTGCATTAGGTTGGTTAGAAACCAATATTAGTGGTGTTGAATGTGAATTAGAAATAGCATCTATGAAATCTAATGACTGGATTAAGGACCTTATTAGTAGGAATTCTTTCAAAACTCTTGATACAAGAGGATTATTCCTAAAAGGTCGTGTAGGGGTAGTTGTTGTTAATGACAAAGTAAACCTACAGATCCGCTCAACTAAAGGCAAACAATTAAAACTTATAGAGTGTTTAAAAGAGGTTAATGTTATACGGGATGAATTACGCCCAGATGACTTTAACCTCTTTTCGTTTATAGAGGAAGGTGTCGCAGTATGACATTTGACTTCTATACGTTCAACTCAAAGTTTTCAATTGGTGAGGATTTTATTATGAAAAATGGAGAAGTCATTGCAGAGGGAAACGTATTTCTCTTTCAAGTCTTACTCGGATATCCAGCGTATTTAATTGTTAATACGAAAAATGAATTCTGTCTCCCTCTTGTAGTAAAAACGGAGCCTATTACTTCTGTTTTACCAGAATATGAATTCTTTGATGGTTCTCAAAGGCCACATAAGTACTTATACGAGGTCGACTTTATTTATCAAAAGAAGCCTAGAAAGTTTAATGTTATGGCGGTTGATGCAGCACATGCGCGAGACCTCATAGAAATGAATCATAAAAAGGCAGAGTTTAAATTAATTAAACGTATTAAGGGAGAGAAAATATCATGTTAAAAGAGAAAATCGAGGATTTATTTAAACCGTTTTATATGAAGGAAAAACTATTCAATATGTTAAAGAAAAACGGTCAATTTATACGGCAAGATTCCACATTAGGTTATCTTTATTCTCTTTCTATTGGGGTATCCAGTGGCAAAGAAATAAAGGTTGAAGTCGCATTACAACCAGGTAAACAAATTTCTATTTTGAATGCTGCGGTTTGTGAACTTCAAATTACAGCTTAATGAGGAAAGGGAGAGAATAATGGATATTAAGTTATTACCAAATATGGTTTCTGTTAATGGAGATTGTACAAAGAAGGAAAACGTAATGATTGAAATTGTTGATTACGGAGATCAATACTTCGATGTGCATTTTCTCAAAAAGGATGAAGATTGTCTTTTGGGTACTTCTGCTTTTTGTGGCATTCATTACATAGATAATGCTTTAACAAAAGCGGGATACCTTGCTAGACAAGCTAATTTAGAGTTAAATCAAATTCGTTTTCGTTTTGTAACTGAATCGAATGAATAAGTGAAAACTCAATAACCCCTTCCTAGTAGGGGAGTAAATAAACTTTTGCTCCCTGAATACTAGGTGGGGAGCTTTATTGGGAGGAAGGAAAATGAAAAATTGTGAGAATTGTAGATTTAATTCGGACCGTTCAGAGTTTGATTTGAAGAAATGCAAGAAATGTTCCCGTACTGATCGGGCATACTTTGAACCAATTCCGAATGCTGCTTCTATTATGGAAGGGTTAATGAAAGATGGTACGTATCCTTCTCTAAATAATATTAAAAGCAGATTAAAAACAATTCAAAAAACAATGGAAAAAGAGTTATCGGGTTCTGAGTCTAAACGCCATGAATTTTCTAGATACAACGTTGTAGCAAAGTTTGTCCCTAAGAAGATTAATTCCATTGATTATGAGGGATTAAACGAATTTCTTTATAATGTTGGACTTTTGCTACCAGTTGTAAAAATAGATCATAAACAGGTGAAGAAGGACCAAGAGGTTTTAGATATCCTTGAATGTTATCAGCTGGAGCCGACCTATTATGTAAAGCCAAACTTCAATAAAAAGGGAAAAGAGCTAAATCAAGCAGACCCCTTTGAAATTGAAGGATGGAGTTTAGATCACTTAGCTGGTACCTACTCAAACCTAAATTCTCAATTGGAACATTATAAGTTTGACTATGAAAAAGCAAAACTAGCCATGTTAGAGTGTAAAGAACTTCTTCAGGATAAAAAGCTTTCTCATGAATTTGGTTCAGTTTCATTAATAGCCAATGACCCGCTTTATAATGTTCCAGCTATTAACGAAGAATTAGGCGAGGATTTTTTAATTAAATACGGTAAGCCTGATACTGATAAATTGGATTACTTTATCACGAAAGGAACTATATCCAAACGTGATATTGAACAATTTAAAACGGTGACTGACATTCGACTAGACTTTATTGTTATGGAACTTGATAAAGAAAGAAGAATGTTAGAAATGCTGCATAATAAAACGATCCGTACAGGTTTAAATCTTATGAGAGCATAAAAAAACTATAGCGGATATTTAAGAATTATCCGCTTCTTTCAGTGAGAGGTGGAAAAGTGATATGGCTAACAATTGGGATACATTACATTTCACCGATTTTAAGGATTTACAAGAGAAAGCCTATGCTAAAGCCTTAGATTGGAGAATGTATAACTTTCAAAAAAGATGGTTAGATAATTACACCAAGCGGTATGCACCTAGTTCTGAAGTCAGGTTGTTTAGATCTACAATTGAATCTTATGGAAATTACCTACAAGGTAAGATTACAAAGGTTCAAGGTGAACAGGACATGCGAGAAATTGAGAGTAAATATAACAAATTTCATAACACGATAAAAAAGGTTTTTGGATTCCATTTAGAGATGGACAAAGCTTTTGAAGAGCAAAATCAAGAATTTGGTGAGATAACATTTGAATGTCCAGTATGCAACGGACAAGCTTATGGAGCTCGCTATTCAACTCCTGATAATATGGCTCATAAAGTGACTATGCGTGCAGGTTGTCATGGTTGTGGAATTAAAATGATGAATTAAGAGACTTATATAAATCTTATATGATAACGAGGAGTGTTCTAAATGAATAAAGAAATGTTTTTTTCATTAGTACCAAAAGAAGTTATAAAAGAGGAAGATACAGATAAAAGAATCAATGAGCAAAGAAAGATAATAGAAAATGGAAAATCGTTCGTGTCTCAATTGTCAATCAATCAATGTGTATACAAAAATTTGGTGGACTTCGATATTGATGAAAGACTAAATCTATTTGACAATTTAAGATCAAGTTTAATTATCAATGAACATGGCATGTATTTCTATGACCTTGATACAGAGAGTTTTGGTTTTATATTAGAAGAAACGTTCAACTTAGAAAATATGTATGAGCTTGATAATCTATATATTGAAAACCTTTTAAATGGCAGGGATATTACGAAGGAAGAAATCTTTCTTTATGAAGGCAGAACAATGATTTTTAAAGACATTCTCGAACAGTTTGTATTCTCAAGTGGAATGCCATCTGGGAATGATCTTATGCTGATGTTAACAGTAAAGAAAGCATTGCTCGGTTCTTTCCTAGCAGAGAAAAATATTGAATCTTTGCTAAAGGGTCAAAAGGAAATTTATGATATTTCCATTTTGGTGTAAATACAAGAAAGATTTTACGACTTTGAGAAATGATTATCTTAGACATAAGAAGATAGAGGAATAACTAAAAATGGAAAGTTAAGGGAGTAACTTATTATTATTACTCTCTTAACGTTAGGAGGAAACTAAAATGTCAGAAAAAATGGTAGCAAACTTAATCCCGAAAGCAGCAAAACTTTTAGATTTAGGTGTATTTAATAAAGTGGCTGTTAGGGACGTTGACATTAGAGAAGAATTTGGAGATACACATACAGGTGATGCAGTAGAAGTTTTGACTTTTTACAGAACTGTTAGACGCACTAGTAAAAAGAAAAGAAGCTCAATCACATATGCCTTACATATCTTTTTAAAGGGTAATACTGACAAAGTAGAGGCTTCTGCTTTTGTTAGAACTTATCGGAATAAAGGGAATGTAACAATGGGGCATCGATGGTCTGCAGTTTTTCAAGGATATCGTGAAATTGATATTTCTTCAAATACAGACCAATTTAAACTAGTATCACAAGAGAGCATTTCCTTTGATGAATTATCTGTTTTTATTTCAGATGCTATAAAAAAATCTCAGGAAGTATTTAAAATTACGCCTAAAAAAGACGTATATAAACAATTCCATGAAACGGTTCAGTTCTTAACTGATCTATACAATCATGAAAATGCTATTGTGGATTTGATGTCCGTTCATTTATCAAGCACAACATTATCTTTCTCAATCACCTGTGAGACTGGTTGGGGTAGTGACTATCATTTCAACGTCACAAAAGATGGTAAATATGCAGTAATGACAATGGAAGTCGATCCAAGAGAAGTAGGGGATGAGGTATCTCCAACATTCCAGGCAAAAGAAGAGATTGAATCAAGTGATTCAGACAGTATCTATGAAGCTTTTACAACTTTATTTAAAGGCTACGGCATACTAAATTAATAATCACTTAAAAGATAATTAAAGAGTATAAATCCAATATAACGTAAGGAGGGAATGTTCCCTTGCTAAGCATATTAGCAGGGGGACATCCCCCTTTTAATATGTTTTAGCAGTGAACAAAACATATGACAGATATATTCCAAGAGATTAAAGAACACATGAAAGAGGTTTATTTGCGTGACGATGTACCCATTTCTTTAGCATTTTCAGCGGGTAAGGATAGTACTTTGCTCTTGCTATTATTATGGGAAATGCTATCTTCTTTAGACGTGAATGAAAGGAAGAAAAAGGTTCACCTTATTACTTCAGATACTGGTGTTGAGACACCCGACATGGAAAAATACGTGAGCTCAGCTCTTGATTGTATTCAGAAGTCTGCAATTGAGCAGCAGATACCAATTGAAACGACCCTGATGAAACCTAGTCTTAAACAATCATTTTGGTGGAAGATACTCGGGAAGGGTACTCTTATTTCAACTCCTAATACGCGTCACAGATGGTGTACAAGTATGCTCAAGATACTGCCCACTCAAGACAAGCTAAAAGAACTACTAGCACAGTCTCCAGTTCAAATTGGAAACCATAACAAGCATCAATTGATTCTCATGCTTGGCACACGCTTAGATGAGTCAACCCGACGTAAAATGAGCATTCAATCTTATCAATTAAGCGAAGAATCTCTATTTAGTCGTCATAGTGATTTTGATGAAATCTTGTGCTACGGGCCTCTGAAATTCGTTTCTTCTGATGAATTATGGTTTAAACTAATGGACTATGAAACTTTTCCTTTTGGAGTGAAATTAACAGATTTAACACTTCAGTACGGAGAATCAATTATGGAGTGCGGAATGAAAACGAGTAGTGACCAAGGTAATTCTTGTGGTGCAGCTGGAAATCGCGCAGGATGTTGGACTTGCGGTATGGTAAGTGGTCAAGATCCTATGCTTCTTCGACATATTGAAGAAGGAAAAACGGATTATAAATATCTATTAGACTGGAAATCACTCATGTTACGAATGAGAAATGATATCCGCTACCGAGAGGTACTTCCGAGACAACAGTTTAATAAAAAACTGAAAGAACTTGAACAGGACCGCAGTCAGAGTAATCAAATGGGCTTGTTTGAATTAAGTGAAAATCCTTATTTGGACCAATATCACTCATTTAAACGAGCTACATATGATGAATATGCTCCAGGTGCTTTGACAGTTGAGGGTAGAAGGATTCTTTTAGAATACCTATTATTCATACAAGAAAAAACAGGCTATGAGCTTATTAAAGACTATGAGATTGATGCTATTCTTGAGTGTTGGAAAGATACTGACGGAATATCCGTTAATCGACAAGAGTTGAAGCCCACTGAATTTTCTTATGACGGAGAGGTTATTTTCTTGCCTAATAAACGAATCAATAAAAAACTCACAAAAAACCCTAACTCTGTATTCTATGTAGACATAGATTTAAAGATGGAAGAAGGGGAGTTATTTGAGTTTTTTAAGGAACGTCAGCAAGCAACAGGAAAAAGTTATTTCTTTTTTCCGAAAACCTTTGAAGTAAAAGAAAAGACAATGGTATGGAACCAGGTATCCATAGTAGTCTGTCGTGAAGGTATTGAGGACTCACAACAAGCCCACGAAGCTGTTTATGAATGGTTAGGTTGGGTGTATGGGTCTTTCAACGAAAAGACACGAGAAGCGGCTTTAAAGCATCTCATGTTAAGTGCAATTGGTGAAGGTCTGCTTAGTAAGATAGAAGAGGATAAAAAGAAAGCTAAATCGGCTGTTCCTAAAGTGGAAATACCACTTGTCGAACATGATAACGGACAATTTAGTTTAGCTATATAAATGCGCTAGGAGGAACATGGAATGAATCAACATAATGTAGAATTTGATCTAGAAAAGATGAAGAGATTAGCGGAGAAAGATAAGCTTATACAGTTTGTCGTGAATGATCTTCTTAAGAAATTAGAGGATGAGGTAGTTACTTATCAAGTTGTCTTCAATAGTTATGTCTTAGATGACTCGACTATGGAAGATTTCTATAGTAATCTTTAAATAATAACCAAAAAGGAATCAGATAAATATTTTATCTGATTCCTTTTTTTAATTTTTTTCGGTAAGCCAATCAGGAAGCTTAAAATTTTTCTTCCATTCTTCCTCCTTCTCATGAAAAATACCAGTCTCATACTCAAATTTGCACTTTTTGCAAATATCCCATCTACTGGTAATATCTCCATTTATATATAAAGAAGTATCGGCATCTCCTTCACACAAAACGCATATCTTCGGTTTTTCGCACATTCCCTAACACTCCTTTTTAAATAATTCAGTAATCTTACCCTTTAAATTCTTCTATCTGATGATCTAAAAAATTACTCATGAACCTTTGTAATTCAGCTAGTATTTTTTCAGCATCTTTTTTTCGAGAAACACATATAGGATTATTTTGTCCGACTTTAAACACAAAGAAGCCCATTAATTTATTTGACTCATATTCACCTGGATCTATGGATATAACTATTTTTCTTGAAAAAGTTCTCTTAGCAACAGTAACGACAGTTTGCTTATTTTCCTCTAAGTTATTTAGTACAAAGTCCCGAAATGATTCACTTAGTATTTGTACGTCACAAACAACCTCGAATTTTCTAAGACTATTTTTATTTGTGTTTATCCATGTGTTAACGTAGTGCTTCATATAATTTCCTCTCTTTTTCCCTACTCTGTATACTTTTTTTTACAATAGTGTATCTATTTTATGTGTCTATATAAAAGGATTCCTTACTTACTATCCATTAGGATAAAATCAAGGTACTTTAGTATATCTTTCTTTTTTTCATCTGATATCACAACGTTTTTGTTTTTAATATGAGTAACAATTGCTCGAATGGCTGGTCCATTGATATCAGTCGCTTCTTCATTGCCACTTCTTTCCTCTAAAAAGTAGTCTAAGTTTTTCCCGAAATATTTCGCAATAGTAATTGCTGTATCTATTTTAGGTTCACCTAAATCATTCTCATATCTAGAAACCATACTTTTACTTATCGTCGTGCCATATTGTTGATTAATGTTTTCGACAAGATCATCTATACTAACTTTTTCTGTAAATCTTAGTTCTCTTAATTTTTCTCCAAATTTCCCCATAAATTAATTCCTGCTTTCTATCATTTAATTTATATATTTATAATATATCTTCTGTTCCTAAAACGCAACAAAAATAACGATAATCCATTCCTTAAATAGAACATTTTTTCATTAACCTATATGAATAAGTTTTAAAGCCTAACTAATTAAAGAATCCTTTATAGATACTTGCTTTAATGTTATAAGTCTTGAGCCATAAAAAAGCTGTGTTTCTATGTCTATTAAACTTTTTGATTGACCATACTTCTATTAGCTAGTTATCAAGTAAAGGAGTGATTCGGTTGTTTACACATAATCTTAATTGGGTTTATAGAGTTCACGAAAGTTTAGCTGACGGTTTAATTGAAACATGTGATGTTTTTGAAGGAATGTTCGAAGAAGGGATATTAGAACTTAATCTCATTACAGCAGACGAACACCCTCAGATTATTTTAAAGTCTAATGACGTTGAAGAATCTATTGAAATTAATTTGTATTTCGACCCTTATAACCAGGAATTTTATACATACAGTAATAGTAGAGATGTTAAGTTTTTGAAGAAGGACTTTAATGAGATCCTAGAGTATTTTCATGAAGAGTTACATTATTCTATTGAAAATGAATTTGATAGTGAAGTTTCATCAGGAAATAGCGGTGTTACTTGGTTTAATGATTATCAACTGGCGGATTCGCATGAAATGGAAGATAACGTTAACCTAATATCCCTCTATCGTATTGGCATTAATGAATTCAGAAGAGTAATAATCGAAAATAAGAAGGAAATATATCAAGGGGAAGAAATGAAAAGCTCAACCATAACAGGTCAAGAATATTATAGTATTTCTGATATAGAATGCCTTTCCTCCTTGTTTAACTCATATGTCATTAAACCAAGTGAAAAGGTTAATAAAATCATTATATTAGTGTTTTTTGAGTCTCAAACTGTATCACTTAAATTAGATGATGGGAAAATAGCGGTAGTCAATCGCATAGCTGGTGAGTATGTTATTACGGATTATGAGGAAGAACCTATTGTTATCGGTAGCATGGATGAATTTGAAGTATTCCTCTATACAATTGCAAACAAAATTCAATCTTATACTTACCAGAATAAGTATGGCCATTTAGAGTTATTAGATGATGATATAGAAGATAAGAAGGCGGAATAGTGTACGGTTATGGATTACTATTAACTCAAAGCGAGAAAGAGTAATTTTTCAAGATAGTCCTGAGTTAGTTACCTACTAACTGTTATAACCTCCTAATATAGTTAAAAATTACAAGCAATTCCAAATATGTAGTGATAAAATAGTCCTGAAAAGGAGTGTTTTATGTGAAAAAAGTACCTACGATATTATTATTTTGTTTACTCGTTATTCTGACTGTTGGTTGTTCATCAACTAAAAATGCAAATGCTCAAGCTGAAGCTAAAAAACAAGCAGAATTGGATAAGGCAAAGTATAACGAGGCATTAGCTAGTTTTTACAAGGATACAGATCTAACATTTTCTTATTCAGAAGAGATTTTAACTAAATACCTTGAATACTGGGATTTGCTTGGAGCGGATAGTGTAGATGCTGCGATGGCAGTTTCAAGAGAAACAAGAGATAAGGCCAATGAATTATTTGAAGGTTTACCAGATAATTTAAAGTTGGTATCAGAAGCTGCGAAACAATATCCTGAAGAATATCAAGAGATATATGATGAAACTAAAAATTTATACGAAACCACTATAGCCCTAATGGAACAGGTAAACAGCCCGTCAGGTAATTACATAACATTTACTGAGAACACAACTACTTTATCCCAGGATTATAAAAGCAATCGTGTTCTCATTGATGCATTATTATCAGATGATGTGAAAGAACTTATAGAATAGAAGAAGTGATTGGAATCTACCGTTTATTTCTCTATTATTTAAAAACTGAAAAATCTGTTGTACAGGTTACCAAAACATAGTAATATAAAGGAGTATTGTATTTTTGTTTTTGTTTAATTGCGACCTTTTAGGTTAGCGGGTATTGTTATGAAACGTTATGGCGTTCTTTGGAGCGATTCTTTTTCACACAACACGTGTGTCTATGAATCTTTCTGGAGAACGCCTTTTTGCGTTTTATATAAAAAATAATTTATCTTCAGAAAGGTGATGTTTTTAAATGGGTGCAACAACATTAGCGGAGTTATTTAACAAGAGTGATGTAATTGAGGATTGTAGAAAGTCAGTACAGAATAAGGTAGCTTTTTATGAACGTTCTCGAATTTCAGCGGAGATCATTTTAAAAGATGGTACTCGTCGTTATTTTCGTTGTCGTTCTAATAATCAACATATTGCTTTAGGGGAAGTTTTGGCTTTCGTTAAATCGGTTGAAACTGCTACTGGTGAACAAGTTGTTTGGAGATTCAAAGGGGAAAACATGTACCGTATGGGAAGTGAAAAACCAGTTGAATTATCTAAGAAACATAAAGTGGTTCATTTTATCAAAGAGTTATTTTATCTAAACGATTAATTAAAAAGAATTAATGGGTGTGAAAGGCAAAGTGATTTTATCGCTTTGTCTTTTATTTATTTTGGGAGTTCAGAGAGGAAAGGATGTTTGTATTATGAAGAAACATTATTCAATTGCTAAAGAGGAAATGGCATTTTACGGAGCAGATTGTACAAGTTTACAAAATTTCTTAGCCATCTTAATTGGACCAAATGCAGATCCTTCTGTTACCGGTCAATTAGCTGGTTTAGGGATTTCAAAACTAGCTTCATTAAGTGTTGAGGAATTAAAGGAATTTCAAGGTATTGGAGAACTTGGAGCATCAAGGATTGTTTCTGCATTTGGGTTAGCTAATTTGTTCAAAAAAACCGCAAAAGAAGAAAGATATACAATTCGATCACCGAAAGATGCTGCGAATTTCTTTTCTGACTTAGCGGGATTAAAACAAGAACAATTTGAAGCATGTTACTTGAACACAAAAAATCAAGTAATCTCAAGAAAAACAATCTTTAAAGGTACTTTAAATGCTTCTATAGTACATCCTAGGGAGATATTTCACGAAGCTTTAAAAGTTTCTGCTGCAAGCATGGTTGTTTGCCATCAGCACCCTAGTGGTGATCCTTCTCCATCTAATGAAGATATTGAGATTACTAGGAGACTTATTGAAGTAGGGAAAATAACAGGAATTGAGGTTTTAGACCACATCATAATTGGTGAATATGGTTCTTACAGAAATGTAAAAGCATATATTTAATATTCTTTTATTAACGAGGTAAAAAATATATTAATAATAAGTGAAATAGGAGATGTAAAATAATGTCAATTAATCGTATTGTTCTAGTTGGTAGGCTTACAAAAAATCCCGAGCTAAAATTTACTCCTAGTGGAGTAGCTGTTGCTACTTTTACTTTGGCTGTTAACCGTACATTCCCAAATCAACAGGGAGAGTATGAAGCAGATTTCCTAAATTGTGTTGTTTGGCGCAAACAGGCTGAATCAGCTGCCGACCATCTAAAAAAAGGAAATTTATGTGGGGTAGATGGTAGGTTGCAATCTAGAACATATCAAGATCAGTCAGGGAAGACAGTTTTTGTTACTGAAGTTGTAGCCGAAAGCGTACAATTTCTTGAGCCGAAAGGTAATAGAAATAGCGGTCAAGGCAACAATAGTAACAATAACAATCAGGGTAATAACAATTACGGAGGATATCAGGGCTCTGGTAATAACAACAATTCAGGTGGTTACGAAAGTGATCCATTCGCAAACATGGGCACTCCAGTAGACATCCCGGATGACAATTTGCCATTTTAATAACCTAAAATGATAAATAACTAGAGACCTATATTAGATATTTACAAGAGAGTGTTTTATTCCCAATGGAATGAGCACTCTTTTTTGTTACTTTAAAACGATTTTGGGAGGATATAAATATGTCACATATTGGAAATAAGATTCGAAGTGGTTTCTTTGCAACACCAGAACGTCAAGGAGAATATCTTGCACAGCTGCTTGATGTAAAAGGAGATAGTGCCTTTTTTGACCCTACTTGTGGGGAAGGCTCAATCTTACATCAATTAGCAACTGCTTTAAGAAGCGATGATTGTACGATCTCTACTTACGGTGTTGAGTTGGATAAAGCAAGAGCGGAGAAAGCACAAGGAGTACTGGATCATTGTATTAATGCACCTATTGAGAGCATGGTGATACAGAATGATGTGTTTTCTTTCTTATTCTTAAATCCACCGTACGACTTCACAATGAAGGGTATGGAGGATGAATCTGCAGATCGGAAGGAGTATATAGAATTAACTAGAAATGTTCGTTATTTAAAAGAACGTGGGTTAATGATCTATATCATTCCTAGTTACCGATATGCCGATAAGAAAATAGCTAGATTCCTTGCGACTCACTTTAATAATATTGGAGTTATAAAGTTTTCTGATGAAGATTATGATGATTTTAAACAGACAATCTTTATTGGAAATAAGAAAGGCGGGAAATTTAAAGAGTTTAATAAAAAGCTCTATGATTTCTTGCTGGAAATGGATAACGAAGAGTTTGTTAAAACCAAAGTGACACCTATCAATCAAATGGTAGGTAAGCATAAATGGACCGTTCCAGTAGGAGCTTTAGAACTGAAAACCTTTTATTCCAAATTAGAAAGTAAATCTAATTTCTATGAAGGTATTCTTCAATCAAAAGGGTTCTCAGCTTTTAAAGAGCGTTCTAAGCCGAAACAATTGGTTATTGGAGGTAATCCATGTTTACCAATCAATCAAGGACAAACCTCTTTGCTTCTTGCTAGTGGGGCTGTCAATGGAGAGATTGGAGAAGGAGATCATTACCATCTTGTTCAAGGTTTAGAAGTCGTATCGAAAGTTACTGAAGAAGAAGTGAGACCTCACGACAACGGAAGCAAGACGGTTATTACCAAAACGAGAACAAAACGTGATGCATCGATTAAATTCTGCACACCATCTGGTTTGGTAGGAAAAATGATGTAGTAAACGAAGGTACGTATGATTGCGTGCCTTTTTATCGTATTCCAGGGAGGTAGTTAATAATATGGATTATAAAAAAGAGGATATGATCAGACAATTTAAGAGAGTGATTGATGACCGCAGCTTAGATAGCATGAAAAACAAGTTATATGAATTTTTCCATCTGAACTGTGGATTCATCGCTCATTATAATATTGTTGGATTTAAGCACGAATACAGCGGTCATTCTTTCTTGCGGTTTCTCGACCAATTTACGACTCCACCATATTATTTATCTTATCGTGATGAATGTGGAGAGATTATACGTGAAATGTGTAAGTACGCAAAGGAATGTGAAAAACAAATTCGTTATGAGTTTGAAAATCGTACTGTCAATCAAAAGGTCAATCGCTTGAGAATGTTAGCAGAGGAATTAGGTTATGACATTGTTCCGAAAGACAAGGGCTCAAATGCTCTACCTTTATCGGTAAGTGACAATGGCCAATTCACCTTATTTTAAAACGAATAGAAGAGAGGTTACTAAAATGGTAGGAAATTTTATATATATTGATGTTTTTCTATGCAACCAATTGACTGATGAACAGGTGAAGTTACGTGTTCGTTCAAATGAGGAATATGATCAAGCGTATGAAAAATACGATGAGCTACTAACGAAAGATGATTGTTGGCTTATGGTAAGAGCGCCGTATGTAAAATGCGCTTGTAATAGACTTGTAGAATGTGGAGGCTTTACGAATACATGTGATTGTGGTCGTGATTACAATTTTTCTGGTACAGAATTAGCTAATCGTTCTCTTTGGGGTGAATAGGCTGGTGAGCACTAGACAAGTTGTATGTAAGTCTTCAATTGATACGTTATGTGATATTAATAAATGGCATATTATTTTTATGGAGTGATTCATTAATGAGTTATGCAGCGGTTAAACTTCTATCACAGAATTCATTAGATAATGCATTTTATGAGTTCAAGTCTAAGGAAGAACGGGAACAATTCAAATTACCTTTTTATAACCTCAAGATTAACGACAAAGTTTCTATAAAAGGTTGTAAAAAACTTTGGATTGTTTGTAATACCAATAATGGTAATGAGTTCTATTCATGCGGTAAGTATCATGTGCATGGAAACATTACGATTAATGATGAAAAAGGTTATTACGCTTCTATAAGAAGAGAAGACATTGAGAAGATCATTAAAGATAAAGAAGATGAAGATTTGTTTTATAACAATGGACAGTTAGCATTTTCTTTTTAAATAGAACTTTAAT
Organism: Bacillus sp. AFS040349; assembly: GCF_002577655.1. NCBI lineage: Bacteria > Bacillati > Bacillota > Bacilli > Caryophanales > Bacillaceae > Bacillus > Bacillus sp. AFS040349. Next base: position 29,411 of record NZ_NUMC01000055.1, read on the forward strand.
TTATACGAGAATTTTTGAGCGTAGAGGATAAGCATAGCTTGTCCTCTTTTTATTTTAACGAAATGGGAGAGGTTAATATGGAACAAATAAGCTTATTTCCTTCACAGGAGGAACAAGAATCATTAGATATTCGTGCAGAGCAACAACTTAATAGAAAAGTATCTTATGATGTGGGAGAAAAAATTGGGAATAGTCGTAAAGACCAAGCAGCTCTAAAGAAACAATTCTTAGAAGATAAGAGCATTGATGTACTTACACAAATCGAAAGTGCGTCTGCTGTTCTTGCTGCGGAATTGATTTCAAAACAGGAGTTGTTTGCTGATTTTTCCTTAGAAAAAGAACGTGACCTTGGCGTGGATTGTATGGTGGCACGACTTAAACAATTAGTTATCCAACGAGTTGTTAGTCAGCCTGCTGATGAAGCGGACTCACGAAAGGACTTCTTCAAAGCATCTCAAGAACTGATGAAGCGAATGAATAATCTTTATACATGGGATGAATTTGAATCCTTCATAAAGGTTATGAATAACCAATTGAGATACGAGGGTTCTAGTGGAGAATACACTGAGAAAAGAATTGCGACATTGAAAGAAGAGATTTCTAATGCCGACACTTTGGATCCAAAAGAGTGTGAGGAATTAAAAAGAAATCTTCAAAAAGCAGAAATACGCTTAAAAGATATTAATGAAGCGAACCTGTGGAATTTTAGTGTGCTGGGTGAATCATTTAAAAACTTTTTCACTAAACAACAAAGTATTAATAGCACGATAAAAGCAGCAAGCAAAATTAAATCATGGGATGACTTACTTTCACCTAAAAAAAGTAAAAGCGGGAGAAAAACAAATAAGCCAGTATGGGAACGTTCGTTACCAGACCGTCCAGATCGTGTTGGTGGGAGAGAGATCAAAGTCACAAATCCAGAGAACATGCTTCGTACTTTTAGCTTTAGAGGAATTGAATTCGGAGTTTATGTTAACGACCAAAAGGGTCTTGAACATATTTTCCGCTGTTCCGAAGCACTTCTTGATTTAGCGGAGATTTTAGAGATCTCAGAGTACTCCATTTCTCTTAACTCTACTCTTGGTCTAGCATTTGGAGCAAGAGGTAGGGGTGGAAATGCTCTTGGCACATACGAGCCGGGCTACAAGGTAATCAACTTCACAAAAGAACGTGGAACATTAGGCATTACTGCCCATGAATGGTTTCATGCTCTTGATAACTATTTATTTGATCATTCGCATCAACATAAAAATGGTCAATTTGGTTATCTTTCAAACCTTGAAGGCTACGGAATAACAATCTCAACAGGCATCGTTAACGCTATGAAAGAGCTTATGGAAGAAATTCGGGAAGGTAGTTCTTTGGCTTATTTCAGTAATGACAATAAACCAGAGGCAAGCTGGCGTTTATCGTACTCATTAAAAGATTCTTATCAACGTGAAAATGGAGATTTATTATCCGTTATGACGAAATACAAGAACAAACTTGATGAGTCTTATAGCTACCATGTTAAAATGCTCTCTTTTATCGAGCGAGAAAAAGGCATGGAAAAGCTTGAAAAAAGATTGCAGAGGGATTTAAAGAAGTATGCCCAAGCTCTTGCCTGGTATCATGAGCAACAAACAGGCGAGCGTGTAGAAGAGATTCCGTATCCATCTAATAAAAGTCAGTATTTTCAACAAGCAATCCATTTGGATCGTGGAAAAGTGAATAAATACTGGTCAAAAGGGGTGGAATTGGCTGCACGTGCTTTTGAAGCATATATTGAAGATAAACTAACTTCAATGGGCAGAAAAAATGATTATTTAGTATGTGGAACAAGAGATGCTTCCGCTTTTCCATGCGGAGAAGAAAGAGAAGCAATTAATCATAAGTTTGGTGAACTATTTAAACAGATTGAAAAAGTTCATCTTTTATAGAGACATATTTTTGGAGCAAGGGAATGAATGACTACCTTGCTCTTTCTATTTTATTAAACGAAAGTGGGAGGACTACATGATGAAAGAATTATTGAGAAAAGTTTATGCAAAACGACAAAAGGCTGGTAAGGACGGTATATGGTTGCAATCGCTAGTATGTGAGACTGCTCAGTTTAATGAGGGTGATTCGCTGTATGTATCCATTACAGACGAAGAGATTGTTATTCAGAATCAATCACATTCGGAACAGGAGCATGTTATTCATGTGAGCGGCCGTCTTAACAAAACAAGTGGGAAGAGACGTCCGTTGGTTGACAGTTGTGGTGAGCGTTACACATCGATCCTTTCAATGACTGATAAAGTAGAAATTATCGTTCAAAGAAAAGGAGAAATGTCAGCGGTCATTATTAGACCATTACACTTTTCTTTAATGGAAACTGATACAATTGAAACACCAAAGAATGATCGAATTCGTACTTTATCAATAGGAGCAGGTTGTGGGATTGGTACTAGTGCTCTTGTAGAAACAGGCTACTTTATTCCAGTGATGGAAATTGAAGTTGAAACTGATTCTGCAGAAGTTCTTAAGCATAATTATCCTCATTCGCTATTATTTAACGGTTGTATGAAGGATGTTCATTCAGTTGCGAAAGCAGATATAGCGTTAGTAACCATGCCATGTGATCAAAGTTCGACACTTGGAAAACGTGAAGGTAATATAATGAATTCTCTAGCTATTGCAGCTGCTAAGATCATTAAATCTTCCCAAGCTGAAGTCTTGTTTTTTGAGAATGTGCCAAAGTGGTATGAAGAGAAGGATTGGTTATTACTAAAAGAGTTGATAAAAGATGACTACCCATACTTTGCCGAAAAGCAAATAGAAGCTTGGGATTTTGGTTCTATTGCGACAAGGCTAAGAAAATACGTGGTCTGTTTTAAGAACCAAGAAATGTTCTTTGATTTTCAGTTTCCGAAAGCACCAAAGGTGAGAAGGAGAAAATTGAAAGATTTCCTTGATGGTAAACATGTCACTCATGAGTGGAAATCATTAGACACTTGGATGAATAACTTCGAAACGAGAGATTCTTCTTGGAAAGACCGTAACTTAGATAAAACCTTCGTGACAAAGGATACACAAGTGATAAATTGCATCCCTAAGCGCTACAGAGGGCAAAGTGCCTCTTCATCATATGTGTTGAGTGAAGATAAAAAGCATTGGCGTTATTTAAGTGAAGCGGAAATTAAGCGAATCTTGGATATACCTGCATGGTTTTCTTTTTGTGATCACACTCCTATCACTCGTAGATACGAAATGATGGGACAAAGTGTGTCATGCCAAGTCATAAAAGCCATTGGTAACAACATTGCTGCGAGCTTTATAAAGAATGCATTCAAGAGGGTGAAACAATCAATTCAAGAAGTGAAACAGAGAGTTGAAAATGCTATTTCAATAGACAATAATGGTCAACTTGAATTAGTTATATAAGGGTTTGAAGGGTGTGTTTCATTACACCCTTTGTTAGTTATATTAAACATAATTATAATGGAGGTCAATTCAATATGAATAGCACAAGGATAGAAGCGTTACTAATTGAAAAAGGTGTCTCTCAAAAAGAGTTGAATAAATTAAAAAATCGTAGAGTAGTTATTATGAATTCTCAACTATATGAAACACAAGAAGAGATTAATGAAGTTACTGAAATTCCAACTTCTAAAATCGTATCTACTCATAGAACATTAGGTTCGTGTCGTTCCTGGTGGGATAATATTTTTGACGAACGATTTAATAACATAGATGATGATAAATGGAAACGTATATACAATATATTTGAAAGAGAATCGTTACAAGAATTCAGGAATTCACTATCGTATGTTGCTAAACCTCTAGAATCAGCAACTTATTATCCTGAATATGATGTGTATAAAATAGGAGAAGGTCATCACAGAACCTGTTGGTCATTGTTAACTGGGACGCCTGTTTTAAAGGTTGCTAGATTATCAATCGTAACGTTTAGTGAACAGAAATTATCTGAGAGAAAAGAAAGGTTATCCGACATAAGTAGCATTTATAACAGTCTTATATGCAAAGAAGGTATAATAAAGGGACTTGTGGAAGAACTTAACCTGGTTTTAATTGAGGGAGATATTAAATATCGTGAACATCATGTTTGTCAAATTGACACTATTGATGTTAAAAAGGCTAAAGAAAGTAATAAACTACTTCTTCATGGTCCTCGGTATGAGGACCAATTAATATATGCAATTTCATATATTAATAACATAATGAGTGAGCATAATAAAATAAAGCATTATCCAAAATTTCTAAGAGAAAAAATACTAGCTGTTAAAACTTTTTTATTCTTTACAAAAGAGAAAGAAGCTTTACAAGATTTGTATCAAAGAGGCTGGTCTATTTAAAATATATTTTATGAACATTTGTCGTTCATAAAAATTGTGGTAAAATAGATTGATAAATTAATATTAAAGGGAAACCCCCTAAATGACGCAAACTTGCCAATAGGTGAAGTCTGTCCATTTAGGGGGTTTTTGTGTCGAATTAACATAAGGCCATTTGATATGTTAATAGTATTTTGTCGCATTGTTTGTTAAAATGTAAACTATCAAATTACGGTTATTTCTATTAAAAAAAAACATAAAAAAACCCACCATTGCTACTTCATCTAATCTAGACACTTTGGCCGGTGAGAAGATTAAATGAAACGAATAGGGCGGGGTTTCTTATTGTTATTAATCTGGCTTTATTTTATCATAACCAGATTATTATAGACAAGTAGAATACCCTAAGTATTCCTATCCTATTTCTTTATTGGTGGGAGATAGGAGCAATTAACCATGGAAGACAATAAAAACCTGAAAGGGTCCAAGGATATTCTAAAGTACTATCGTTTAAAAGATACTGAGTCCTACATTGAGCGAGTAAAATTAATCGATATATCAAGTGATTCGGTTACCAAAACCTACTTTTATCCTCAACAAGATAAAATCCTATTTAACGAAGAAGAAATAAAAAAGTTTTCACTAGATTCCTATGGGGAAAGCATTCCTTATATAGATGGTGAATTAACTATATTCAGTAATTATTTTTGGGATTTTTGGGGTTATTACCTAACATCTGAAGCTACTTCGTTATATGGTCATCTTAAGCGATATGCATATGGGAGTAAGGATTGGTGTTACCCTAACTTTGACCTTATTGGTGATAAAATGGGGAAAAGTCGTAAATCTGTTCTTCTTTATTTAGATATTTTAGAAAGGTATGGTTTTGCTTATAAGTTTAATGTATTAAATACTTCGCGCAATAACGTTGAAGAAGGTCCTATATTTAAACTTAGAAAGCAAATCCCGCTTCTTTCTCACAAACTGATCTATGGCGATCCCGACATTGAAATACCCAATGATGCTCCACCTCATATGAAGAAAGCATTAAAAAGAGAGCAGCAAGGTTTACCGCCTAGATTAAGAAAAGTACATGAAGAATTTGTAAGTGAACATTTACATAATAGTTCATCTGATAAATTAAAAGAACAAGTTGATTACGAGAAGGTTTATAGTGCTTGGTTACAATATGGAGAAATCTTAAAGAGCAAAGAACCAAAAGAAATGAAAAAAATTCGTAGTGAACAATCGTCACTTTTAAAAGAAATGAATGAACATGAGAAAATTTTATTGAAATTCATCTTGGATGAAGCTAAACAACATTTATCTAAACCATCCTATGAAACTTGGTTTAATAATCTCTATTTAAAAATCGATGGAAAAGCCTATATCATATTTGCTCCAAATGAATTCGCCCAGGATTGGTTGAAAAAGAAATATGCTTCTTTCATAGAATCCTGTATATCCAAAATAGAAAATATCGATGATGGAGCAGCTGAAGTTGAAATATATAGTTATGAACTTAACCAATAGGTTAAGTTTTTTTATTATTTTAACCTACCTTGGAGAATTTATAAGGTAGGTTAACAATTTTACAAGGTAGGTTAGAAATCTTATAAGGTAGGTTGGAAAATTTACAAGGTACTAGGTTGGAAAATTTACAACCTAGTTTATCCACAGAAATATAGGTTGTAAATTCTACAAGGTAGGTTGGAAAATTTACAAGGTACCCCTAGGTTGTAAATTTTCCAAGGGGAGGTTGTAGAATTTTCAACCATAATAAATACAAGGGGAATAAATACAAAGGTTTTTAAAAAATAATATATAATAAAGCCCTTATTTACTCGTTCCTTTCAAAAAATCTCTTCTTGTGGAATTCCGTAATAATATGTATAATATGCCTATATTTACTTTTTATTTTTGTTTTATTGCAATCCAATATTGGATTAGCGGGATTTGTTAGACATGGAATACAGCCTTTGGGTTGAATAGTATGCACTACCTTTGTGCCTATTTAACTCAAAGGCTTTTTTGCGTTGTTTTTTAAAAGCTTAATAGAGTTGTGGTTAATAAACGAGAATGGATAGGACGATTTATGTCTTAATATGTTCTCGTTTTTTATATAGATACTAATTATCAGAGAGGAATGGATGTTTGTTATGAAAAATGGGTGGAAGAAAAAAGCTGATCAACCAACTCAAAAAGAAAGAGTAGAACAGCTAATTAAGACATTAGAAGAGGGAGTTGAGAACTTTTCATATTCTCCAGAGGAATTTAAAGCCATCTTGGAAATGAAAGCTCTCATGCCTAACTATTCGTTTCGCAATTTACTAGTCGCAAAGGCTCAATTGCCACATGCTAGTTTTATAGCTTCCTTTAAGCGATGGAATGAATTAGGGAGAAATGTTAAAAAAGGTCAACAGGCACTTAGAATCTTCGCACCGCGATTTATTAAAGCGGAAGAAGAGGATTGTAGTAGCAAAGAAGATTATAAATTAGTTGGATTTGTTACTGTTCCTGTGTTTGATTATAGCCAAACGGAAGGTGATCCGCTCCCAATTGATAAGGTGAAAATTACTCTTGAAGGAGATTGTCCTGAAGCAAGGGAGTTAATTGATTTTGCTGAGCAAGTAGCAAGAGAAGATAACTGTCCTGTTACATACGGTGATACTGGTACTGCAAATGGTTTTTATGTACCTGCCATGCACAGTATTACGGTTTCAGACACTTTAACTATCAATCATCGTTGCAAGACCTTAATCCATGAGCTAGTTCACTCAAAGGTTCATCGCTATGACACTAAGAGCACTAGCAAAGAAAGAGAGGTTGTAGCGGAAGGATCAGCTTACGTTATTTGTTCTTATTTCGGATTAGACACATCTAGTTATTCATTTGGTTATGTCAAAGGATGGAGTAAGGGTGATGAAGAAGCTCTCATGAAATATGGTTCTCAAATTTGTGATATTGCCGGAAAGGTGATTAAACAATTTGAAAACTTAAAGGAGCAACATCAACAACAAAGGCAAGTTCAAACTGCTTAATTGATATATCGCTTATTGGGAGGATTAGATGTGCTTAACGTAATCAAAAGAAGAAAACGAATTAAATTGTTTTCTCAACGTAGCAAGTTAAAAGAAATGAATCAACGCTTAGAAAAAGCAGCACTTGAACAAGATGTTGCTTGGGTTGAGGAATTGATGGAGGAAAAACGGAGACTTATAGATAGTTTGTTATAAGTCTATAAACCGTAAAAATAAAGATATTTAAGGGAGGTGTATCCCTATCTATTAAGCAAGACAGATAGGGAGCCCTCGGGCCCTTGTTCTGTTTTAGTAGATAAGGGATTAAATATGAGTGTAATCGAATGGAATAAAGTAAAAGAAACAGAAGATTGTCCGAAAATGTTGGAAGTCTACCTAGATCAAGCTTGGCAAGATGCATTTTGTTATGCATTAGCTGTTGAACCACCTGAAAAAGAATGGCAACAACCTAAGTTACTGATGACGGTCATTTCTGGAAATGATTCAACCTTACAAGCAATGAAAGCTGCTATTGCTTTAGGGGGAAATGGATTACATTTCGGTTATGGCGATAAGAGTTTAACAGGTTACGAGTTTAATAAGGACTTTCAACTTTGTTCCGAAAAAGGGGCATATGAAAAGTTTCCGATCACTATTAATTCAAACCGAAAGGCAATTGCTATTGTCCATGACAAACTCTTAGGTAACGATGAATACGTCCTTTCTTTTGAAGGAGATCCAGCAGAAGATATTCGTCAAGTTCTTGGTGGCGGAAAATACGGACTACCTATTTTACCAGAGTGGAAAGACATTGTTTACCAAGAACTCCGTAATAGAGGACATTTGGAAGACATTGAATTCTACTATGATAAAGGACTTTTTCCAAATGGTTTTTCGCTGATGAAGCTTAATTTAGAGGAAGAACAAGCGGATCAACTGTTGTCGGAATTAATTAAGACTAATCTTCTTAAGTTTCCAAAAGAGGGAACTGGGAAAGCATTAGAAAATGTGAAGGACCTTACGACATACATGCAAAGCTATGTGAATGACATGGTTGCTAAGGTTTCTGAACAGGTTACTCCGACACATAATCCAATTGAAGATGAAAGTTTTAAAGATTTCGAGAATTATAAGCGTCAATTATTTCCTGTACAAGCTCATGTTTCAACTGCTATCGCAAAAAGACTAAGAGAGCAAAAGAGTCTGATCTTACAGGGTGAGATGTCAACGGGTAAGTCTACTATGTTAGTAGCTTTGACAGATGCTTATAACCAAATGAAGGGAAAAAAAGGTTATCATGCATGTTTAATGGTACCACCATCTTTGACGAAGAAATGGCCTGAAGAGATTAAAGAGGTAATTCCTGATGCAAATGTTATCGTGGTTGATAAAACTGAACAGCTGATTCAGTATCATGCTGATTGGACATATGCTGGTAGACCAAAACCTACTAAACCAACATTCTTTGTTGTGAGTTTTACAACAATGAGAGGAGATTGTGCAATTGCACCAGTAGTAGATTTCGAGAGAATTAAAACGAAAAAGCAGATTGCTGATGATGAACCTGCTTTTCGCTACGGATATTACTGCCCTGATTGTGGTCAAGCACATCAAGTCATTGAATCTACTGAAGTTCAATTGAACGAGAATGGAGAAGAAGTAACGACTCAATCAAAACGTACGATGGGACCAGGTGAATTCGGAGATACCCGTAGAATTCATAATTCGAAAAATCCTGCTAATGCTTTTTGTTCTGAATGTGGTGGTAGCTTATGGACGAAGCGTGTGCCTACTCGTTATGGTTCATTCAAAGAATGGGCAAAGCATGAAAAGAAACTTTCTCATGCACTTAGTCAAGGGAACGAAAGACTTGTTAAGCATGTACAAGACTCTCAACCTGAGATTCCAAAGATAGTAGGGCGCCCAAGACGTATTGCAACCGTCGAGTACATTCGAAGAAAAATGAATAAATTCTTTGATTTAGCACTTGTTGATGAAATTCACGAATTGAAATCAGGTATGAGTGCTCAAGGAAATTCATTAGGTAGTTTAGCTGCTGCAAGCAAAAAAGTTGTAGGTGCTACTGGTACATTGTTCGGTGGTAAGGCAGAGGATATTTATTACTTGTTATGGAGACTTTTCCCAAATGAAATGGTCAAAAATGGATACAAATATTCCGAAGTAAGAAAGTGGAATGAGGAATACGGGAACATCGAAGTAACTACAGTCAATTTTGATGATAAAGGTGAATTCACTAATAAGCAAAGTCGCGGTGGTACAAAGAGAACTGAAAAGACTCTACCAGGTATATCGCCTTTTGTGTTTGGTAAGTTCCTTATTCAAAATACTGTACTTGTTCGATTAGTAGATGTATGGCCAGATCCAGTTGAACTTGTGAATGTTCCGACGATTTTCGTTGATATGGACCCCGAGTTAAAACAGGTCTACGATGACATGGAATTTACTTTCAAAAGAGAAATTGACGTAAGAGAAGATGGACATAAATTGTATCTTCCTTTAACCAATACAGGTATAGCTTTTCCGGATAATCCTTTTACGTATCCTGATGTTTTATTGAAGAACGAAGAAGGGGAACGTGAATTGATATGGAAACCTACACATCTTCCGCAAACGCAACTTCTTAATAAAGAGAAGAAGCTGCAGGAACTTATAAGCGGAGAAATGGCTGAAGGTAGGAAATCAATTGTCTATGTTCGTGATACTGGTAGTTCTGTTGAAGGACGAGATGTAAGACCGAGATTAAAGAAAATCCTAGAGGATATTGGTGCCAAAGTGGAGATCCTTGATACTTCTTCTACCGCTACAAATAAACGTAGTGAATGGGTTCGTAAGAAGATTGAAAAAGAAGATAATGATGTCATTATCGTATCTCAAGAACTGGTTCGTGTAGGTTTGGATCTATTGTGTACACCCACTTTGATTTTTTATCAGTTCAGTTGGAGTCTCTTCACGATCAGCCAGGCAAGCCGACGCGCATGGAGGATCTCGCAGTCTCAAGAGTGCAGATTATATTACTTGTCTTACAAAGATTGTTATCAAGAGCAAATGGCTCAGCTGATTGCAATGAAAAATAGAGCGGCTAGTGCTATTAATGGAGAAACATCCAGTGACGGGCTTGCGGCGATGTTGGGTGATGATGGTGATCTTCAAAGCATGTTGATCAAATCCATTAAAAAAGGTGAGAAGTTGAAAGGTTCTACTGAAGAATGGGTAGCGGAAACTTCTGATCGTGCAAGAGAAATCCTTGCTGGAATCGGTAAGAAGAAGCAACCTTCACTAAGAGAACAATTTAACCAATGGGTTAGACAACAAATTGAAACGGATTCTACTCTCAATGTACTGCTTAAAAAGGCAAATAGTATTGTCGAGAACATTGAAAGTGGTAAGATCAATGGTTTCAAATCCAATCAAGGTGTATTGGAAGTTGATTTAATTGAAGCCTTTGGATTCGACCTTGTATCCGATGGGGCAGTCCTTTCTCACTTAGTAAGTGTTGAAAGAAAACTTGCAAATCCAACACCATACAATGCGTCAATCTTTGAAGTCAAAGCAGAGGAAAAGAAAACAAAACGCTCAAAAAAAGCTCCAATCGACGGGCAATTGGCGTTTAGTTTATTTGAATAATTATTAGGAGGATATATAAATGTACTTACCAATTATTGAGTGTTATATGATTATCTTTTTATTTATCGAGTCATATGTAATTCAACGTGTAGCTGAACTAGAGATGGATGTAACATTGGGCTACTTTGAAATGGTCGAAAATCTAGAAGTAGATTGTAGCAGCAAGCAGGAAGAGTTTACTCTTCTTGCTTTCTCAGAAAATGAAGATTGTTCAACTTCTGAAGTGTCAGGTCCAGCTATTGTACCAACCATATCTGTTTTAGATGATGGAGCTTTGGAGTTGATGAATTCTTTAGAGCAAGAGGTTATGGAGTTAAACCAAGGTGATAACCTTGATAATCAAGAAGATTACTATGTTTATAGTGATGCTGATTGTCCTCCTGAACTAGATGGACAAAACGATGAATCACAGTGGGTTAAGCTCAATAGTGTTGAGGAAGAGGAAGACTATCTTTCTATGTCTGACCTGAATGGAGAAAATTCAGATCAACAACTAAATATCGATTCTTATTCTCAATTTTCAACCTCGAAGATTTCAGACAACATGGAAGGTCTACAACAATGGACTGTTAAGGTTGTTGGAATGGAGGATGCGTATATCCACGTTAGTGACGGACAGCGTATCTGGTTGAATGTTGGAATAGAAAAAGCAAGAAAGATCACAAACAATGACATTCTTGCAATCGATGTGATGAAGAACGGCAAAGAAGTTGAAGTCTTAAGAATCATCAAACTAGAGTCGGGAGTAAATGAAGACTATCTGATTCCAGATGAAGAAAGCTACTTTGGAGTTGAAGATAGTAAGGTTGCTATGTAGCAAGAAAAGTAGGACAGCAACAACTAAGTTGTTGCCTCCTACTCAAAGAATATTAATGTGTTATTTTAGTATTTTTCGAGTAGGAGAATATCAAATAAACAATTGAAAGAGGTTAAATATGTGGATTTTATAGTAAGAAAATGCCTAATCATCACATAATTTGCAAATAGTCAAAAAGTAGTATAAATAAAAAAAACAAAAAACTACTTTTTTAGCATTACATTTCGACATTGTGTAGTATTATAATATACACATGCTCATATATTGTAAAAAAAACAGGAAAACTTTTCAAGAAAAAGAAGAAAATTGTATAGAATAGTCTATGATATGTCGATATAATACCTATTACGTTAATGATTTGTGTAAAATTTACTATTTTAATATTAAGGAAATAGTGCTAATTATTTACAAGATGAGGTGCCAAAATGATTCTCGATGACAAAATAATAGAAACCTTTATAGAAGAAATGAAAGCTAAAAAGGCAAAGACAGAAATTATATACTTCAAATGTAAAGATGGAAAATATATGAAGATTCATGGGTACGGAGTTGCTGGTGTAGTTCAAGATGAAGAATTTTTCGAAAATCTACATGATCACCTTATCTATTCAGAATTAAGTTGGATACAGCCAATTATTGATGTCTTCAAATGCCCTATTGAGGCGGAAGCAGATGTTGACAATAGCGGGAGTGTAGGCAATGAAAAAATAAAAATAGAGGCGAGAATCCAGATTCCGAAAGAAGCTAGCCGTAATTTACCTGGGTATTTGTATCCTAGATTTCAATCTATTATTAGGCTGCATTCCTTTATCCAAGATGTAAAAGTAGACGGATATGATGGATGCTTATCGGCATTACTATTCACCTTACAGATTGACGCAAAAAAAGTTAATAAGGTTTTAAGTAGTTCAGCTAATGGAAATAAACAACTTACTAACCAATGGATAACTACTATAGAAAAATACCGTATGTTTAACATAGGAGCAGAAAGATTTTCAACTATTTACCAAGTAATTAATGGGAAACTAGATAAAGAACGAAAAAGAGACTTGTATTCAGCATATATAGATTTAAGTAAAAAAATAGAATAGTATAGTAAATTCTTCTATCATTAGTATCAACAAGATAAATTACATAAAAACTATAAACACTAAAATTCAAGTTATTAATATTGTTAATTTGAGAAGGTTTCAAGACTTTCAGAAATAATACCGTTATATCCTCATAAAACTGTTTTTTTCTCAAATTAACAATGAATAATGAACTATTTTTCGAAAGGAGATTAAGAAATTGTGCTAATGAAAATACCTAAGTTATATTTTCTAATCATTCCTATACTGTTTCTATTTGTGTCATCTGTAACCTCAACAACATATGCTGCAACTGAGGATTTACCATTTTTGAAGAATCAAAATGGGGTCACTCAGAACACTCAAAATTTTGATGCCTTTATTGATAATGCAACCGAAGAAGTAAACAGCACAGCTCCAATGGTAAACACTATCGTGACAACTTTGTTAAGCATTATGTTCTTAGTTGGTGTTATAAAAATGGGATATGCCCTTGTAACTAAAACAGGAATGGTTTTAAAAGGATCCACTGGAGTGCTTATCGGAATACCTATTTTCGTTTTGACATTACGACTATTTTTTATTTTATCCTTTACAACAAATAAACAGGGTGTTACACTTCTTGTAATTGATGGAATGAATTTATTAGTTAGAGTAGGACTCTTTGTTTCTATAGGGATGGTCCTTATAGGGTTACTGATGAGGCTCTTTCATAAATTTCTTAACCATCCAGAGTATGCGCGTTGGAGTAAGCGATTGTATATCGGTGCAGCGTGGCTCTGCTTATTAACATCTGTAATGCCGATTGTCATCAGAAGCATATAGGTATTGAGATGATATAAGGAGAAATGGAGAATGAAATTACAATTAGTCGTTAATAATAAAAATAAAAATAAAAAACAAGATATGCCTACATGCAGAAAAAACTGTGAATTATTTGATCCTATCACAGAACAATGCGGGGTTAATTATAAAATAAATCCTGATGATCCGCTCTTAACAGCAAGATGTGGTGAAATGATATACAAAGATGAAAATGATGATTCAGTTTATATACCCAATGCAGATAACCGCTCAATCAAATATACTCTTATTGAAGATGAATTTGAATGCGAGCTAGAAGATGAATCAATGTTTCTCGAATTTCATGGGGACAAATTTAATCCAATCACTTCAACTTATCCTATGAAGCCTGATTATCAAGTAAATCGAGATGATGCGATATGGTACGTTTCACCAAGTGGGGATTGGGGATGCTGGATAATTAACAAAAGTAAGAAGCGCTTTTTTACTATCCCATCTAGCTCAGAAGTGATAAAGGGATGGACTAAAAATGTCTACATGTCACCATATCCATTGCACGATCATAATTCATCATTGTCTTTAGCATCAAGGATGGCATGGTTCGTTGATGCAGATGGATATGGTCAATATGTCCTAATAGCCAATGGTAAGATCTCGATGATTGCATCTCCTAAACCAGTTAACTGGACTAATCAGTAATTGTTGATTTCGGAAGGAAGATAATGTTAAAATATATATTAATTAAAGAAAAGGGATACCCCCTAAATGTGAGAAAAGGACTATTCTGTCTTCTTCTCTGTTTAGGGGTTTTTTGCATGTAAAGGGGATAGTAATTTGACTGAAATTTTAGTAATTGGTTCACATATTTCCTTCCTTGAAGGGTTTAAAAACTTGCTCGAAATACAAATAAACCATTGTAGAGTAGAGATATTTACATTTAAAAACAGTGAGGATTGTTTTTATTTAGATTATAGCCCCGATCTTGTTATATTCGACCCAGTAGAAGAACACTTCGATTATGCTGTTGAGCTTATAGACCGCTTTCTATCCCAGAAGACTAAGGTGATTATCTTATCTACGGGTGACCATAGCAAAGAAAAGATTCTTGATCTACTAGAAAAGCAAATTTCGGGATACCTACTAAAGAGTATGAAGAGCATTGATTTGTTGTGTAACATTAAACAAATTTTAAAGGGAGATCGGTACATACATCCAACGATTGCGAATGTTTTATTGGATGAATACCGTTTAAATAAACAATTAACTAGTATTTAACAAACCATTTTATCTATTAATTTATTACAAAATACTTGCACTTAGTGTAATATGTGGTATATTTGTTATAAATAAAAGGATAGAGAGGTTGATTTAACATGAAAAAAACGATTGCAATTATTGGTGGTTCTCAAGAGATTACATATCGAAAGATTGCTAAGAAATATGGGTGTGATCTTAAATTCCACAATGGTAAATCTCGTAATGGTGGAAATAAAAAAGAATTCAAAAATGTTATTAAAAAAGCAGATTGTGTTTGTGTTCAATTAGGAGCAATTGGTCATGTAGCAACAGAGATGGTAAGAGATCTTTGTAAAGAGATGGATATTGAGCTGGTATTCCATAATGGATTTGGTGCAAGTGGTGCCGTACAACTCTGTGTAGAAAAACTGTCAGAAGCTCAAAAAGTTGCTGCGTAATTAGTAATTAGTAATTAGTAAAAGAGGTGTGCAATTGGGAAAAAGCCTTTTAATAGCTGAGAAGCCTAGTCAGGCTAAAAAAATTGCTGAAGCATTCTCATATAAATCTCAATCGGGATATATTGAGATTTTACCTTGCGATACATTCAAAGAAGGAGCTCTTGTAACAAATGCAATTGGGCATATCCTTCAATTAGTCGATGCGAAGACTTATGATCCTATCTATGAAAAATGGGATGTGTCAACTCTTCCAGTCTTACCAAATCAATTTAAGTTGGCCGTTGATCCATCGAAACGACAGCAATTTAATAAAATTAAGAAGTTAGTAATGGACCCGTCAATTTCGGAAATTGTGAATTGCGGTGACCCAGGTATGGAAGGTCAATTGTTAGTTGATGAGATATTGGTTTTGCTAGGAAATAAAAAACCTGTAAAACGTTTGTGGTCAACAAGCTTAACAAAAGACGCCATTAGGAAAGCTTGTAAAACCTTACGTAATAACAAGGACTATGAGAATATCTATTATTCTGCACTTGCAAGACAACACTCGGATTGGTTACTGGGAATAAACGCTACACGTTTGATTTCCTGTCTAATAAAGGAAAGAGGTTTTCAGCTTACCGGCAGCAGAGAAAGTTCTTTTTCTTGTGGAAGAGTTCAGAGCCCGTTGGTTGCTCTTATCTATCGGCGTGAAATTGAAATAGAGAACTTTGTTAGTCATCCATATTGGGATATCTATGCAGAATTCAATATTGAAGGAAAAACGTATAAAGGAAAGTGGTTTAGCGAAGGTGAAGAACACATCTTTGATAAAGATACTGCAGGTGCATTTGTTGAGTATTGTATTGGAAAAGGCGCTTATATTCACTCAATAAAATCTGAAGAGAAAGCAATAAGACCACCACAACTATATAATTTAACGACTTTGCAATCTGAGGGAAATAAAAAGTTGGGTATGTCTCCATCGGAAATATTGAAAGTAGCCCAAGGTTTATATCAGCGTTCTCTGATATCTTACCCAAGGTCCCAGCCAAGACATGTAACACCTGAAGAAGCCAAGTTGTTTCCTACAATTTTGGAGAACTTGAGTAAAACTCCTGAGTATGCTGCTTTATTACCCGCTCCAATAAAAGATATTTCTGGTGATAAACGATTTGTCGATGCCTCGAAAACGGATGATCACTACGCCATTATCCTTACGGAAGAGTCAGTTGATTTATCATCTTTGTCAAAAGCCGAAAAAGTAATCTATGACATGATCGCGAAATCTATGATTGCTGCTCATTATCCAGATGCTACTTATAACACTACTGAGATCGTTACAGTGGTAGATGAACGTTTTACCTTTATGACGAGAGGAAAGCAAATGGTAGACGAAGGTTGGTTAACTGTATTCGGAAAAGAATCCATGGAGTCCGATGATGAAGGTGAAGATGACGAACTTGTAACAGGTCTGAAAGAAAACGAAAAGGGAATCATCGCTTCTATAGAAATGAAAGAAGGGAAAACGACATCCCCTAAACGTTACACATTAGGAAATCTGGTCAAGCTTATGGAGAATTGTGGCAACGCCCTTAGCAAAGAGGAAAAAATGGATTTTAAGAATTCCGAACTTGCGCTAGGAACAGTTGCAACAAGAGCTGGGATCATCAATCAAATAAAAGATAACGCAAAATATATTCGTGTAGAAAAAAATAAGATCTACCTTGAGCCAAAAGGTAGGATGCTGATAGAAGCTTTAAAAGGTAACCAATATCTAACATCACCAATCACAACAGGAAGAATGGAGCGATATTTAGAGAAGATTGCTAAAGAGAAAGTGAACTATAAACAGGATTATGAAAAATTTGTTAATCGTACAAAGGATATTGTAAAAGAGATTGTTGAAACGACAATTGAAAATTCTAAGTCTTGGAATTTCGAAGATTTAATGAAGGAGCACCAGGAATCTAAAGTATTAGGACCATGTAAGGTATGTGGGGAACCAGTAATAGATGTTGGGAACTTTTATGGATGTACAGCATATGCAAAGACGAAATGTACATTCAAACTACCAAAGAAATATTTGGAGAAAGCATTATCACCATCTGTTATTGAAAGCATTCTTACGAAAGGTACTTCACCTCTCATAAAAGGATTTCAATCTAAAACAAAAGATAAGAAGTTTGAAGCTTTCCTAGAATGGAGTCCAGCTGAGAATCGATTACAATGTATTTTTCCTCCAAAGAAAAGTAATAAATAGCGGAGTGATTTAGTAATGAAAAACAGTAATGAAATCACATATGAACTATTAAAATTATTCTTCCGGAACGATTCTTTAACCTTGGAAGAAATTCAGCAACATTTTTCCTTTCGTTCAATCGCAGATGCTCTTGATGTTTTAGAATCATCACATTTTGTGAAACGAGAAGGTGAGAGGTATCAATTACATCCTAATGTCCCGGAACTTGTTTTAGAAATGATAAATGCATATGAACGGATGCCGAAAAAATTATGTAGTGACATAGGGATAGTTTAAGTGAATTTTCTATATGAACAAAAGGAGGCGAGCGAATGAATTCAGCGATGTTACACAATGGGAAGGTTATTACTTCTAAAGAATACAATCAAGACGTACATGGAAGTAGATTATACTGCATTGATAAGCATTGTAAGGCTCTATTAGTTTTTGTTAAAGGAACTGATACAGTCTCTCCTCATTTTAAGACAACGGGCAAAAATAATGATTCTAAACATAAATCAAACTGTGGTTTTTACAAGCCTTTAAGTTTTATAGATTCTATTAAAAAAGTAGAAGAATATCAAGAAGAACTTCTTGATCAAGGTATAAAGGAAACTGTTATTAGAGTGAATTTCACAAAGTTAGATCCAGACTATGTTCCGAAAGAAGTGAACAAAGAAGAGCAGCCTGAAAAAAAGAAGAAGGCTACAGATGATATAAAAGTTAAACAAGAAAGTGCTACCCCATCTACACTTAGTTCACTTAAATCACTTGTTAAGCTAATGACCGAATATGAACCCGATGTTTTAAGCTCAGTCTTGGTGAATGTAAAGGGTAAAAAGATTCCGCTCTCACACATGATAGGAGACCAAGCCAAAATACATCAAATGCTTTGGGATAACGAAATCATAGATAAGTTAGGTTACTTTGTATATGGGACGGTAGAGAGCGTTATAAGAAGGGAAAAGGTTTATTATATAAACTTTGAACCTTTAAATAGTGTATCGTTTTCACTGACTATTTTTGATCGATATTTTAAACACTTTACCTATTCAGATGATGAGTTAATTGGTAAGCATGTATTGGCATATGGCTATTTGCAAAAAAATGAATACAACAAAAAAAATACAACTATTATGACAATCAAATCGGATAAGTATATAGAATTTATCCCAATGAAATGATAGATTCTCAAGAACAGGAGAAAAAAATGTACTGCGTAGACTTAAAGACAGTAGAAGAAAGTAATTTAACCAAAAGGTTTTCTTCAACATTACAGATAAGCATTACGGATATTCATTTTGGACATAAGCTTAACAGATTGCTTTCAGAACAAATGTATTTTATCAATTTAAGCTTTAAGAGTATGATGGGCTTAAATTGGTCTAGAGTGTCAATCGACACATCTAAATCTGAAGATAAGAATAGCTATAAATTTGAGATAAATAAAGAGATCTTAATAAACTTCCCGTCACAAAAGGTGAAGGAAAATGTTGAAATGAAGCTGGTTAGCAGCATCTTTTCTTTTCTTGATAAACAAGTAAGCCTGGGAAAGTTAGGGGGATTTTAATTATGAAGGAACTGAATTTAAAGGATTTAAAAGAATGGTTTGATATAAAGTGTAAAAAATGTAAGAGCGATAATGTTACGCTTCTTGATCACGAGGGAGCTATCACTTTCTCTTGTAATAATGCTACTTGTGATAATGACAAAATAACTTACCCAGAGTAATGGAGCATTCATGTAACGGAGATGATTTTGATGAAGTGGTATCAAAAAGACGATATTGTACTACCGCTCATTTATGTCATAGCTGCATTACCGATGTTGCTATGGGCTTTAAAAATTATTTAATCGGAAAAGAGGTGTAAACTTGAAATCTTCGACGGAATTATATGGTAAAACTGATTTCACTTCATTCTTAAGTCGTGCTGGAATAAATGGGAAAACCCAAGCGGGTTATATAAGCTCTATGAACAATCTTTTTAAATACCTCTTAAAAGTTAAAAAGGCATATAAAGAGCTAGATTATGACCTAATCGATATTATTGAATTTTTAAAAGCAACTCAATTAAAAGGAAGAGTAAGAGGTACACTACTTCAATGTGTTCAAGCAATAAATGCATACTCTCACTTCATAAATAAAAACCTATATATAGAATTAAGGGATATACCGCTATATATAACAAAAGAATACCCGCAGAGGGAGTTTGTTATTTTAAGTAAAGAGGCTCAAAAGTCTATGTATTATTATGCTCAAAAGACTTGGAAAAAGCGAGATATAGCAATTCTTTTACTTATGATTGAGACAGGGATTAAGGTTTCAGAAATCATAGCATTAGAGAAAAATGATCTTTCTGAAGAAAACAGCATGTGTTACATCCGAATCAATTCAACTATACCTCGTGTAGTGCCTATTACACGAATCTTACATGATCAAATCATTCTTTCATATTCAGCGAGAAATGATAAAGATAGTGCCATGTTTATTAATCAACGAGGGACTAGAGTCAAGGAGGTTAGCATACAAAATATACGCAGAAGTTATCACTTAAGTTTGGAAATACTAAGAGATACTTATATTCATAATCATCTAATTCGAGCTTCAGTACTAAAAGGAATTGGAGAAAATCAAATAAGGATTCTTTACGGAGAACATACACGAAGGTTCATTGACTTCAGAGCGAGAGTTTAGTCATGCTATTTGAAATGGAGGCTGAGTCTTGAAAGAGCCAATTACCATCGACCAAAAGAACATTGCTGCTGAATATATATATCTAACAATATTATTAGATGATTTGGAGAAGGACATTGAAACATTTAAAAAAGTTCCTGTTAAACTCCAAGAACCATACCTTGCATTATTAGATTCAAAAATTAAGAAAGTATTGACTGATATGGCCGCGGTAAAGAAACAAATGAAAGAAGAAAAAATTAAGGTAGTATTTCCCGATAAGAAAGCAAATGAGGACTTTTGGTACTTTGACTATTTTGTAAATGGGTATAAAAGTGAGTTTCATTTTCTTGAAGCTGCACTTAGGAATCACGTGAATAGAAGGATGCAACGTTACTTATTTGGTTCTTAATTCGAAAAAGGGAGCATCTATATGCCAATAAAAACAGTGAATATCCCAGATGAAGTATTAGAGAACATTGATAATTTAACAATTAGCAACGATGAAAAGGAAGAGTTAAAACAGGACCTAGACCGTCTACTCGAAGACCTAAATGAACAATAAATCTTCATTAAAAAAGGAAGGGGTTATTATGCATTGCACGCACGAAGAAATCGAGACAATGGTTTCTAATAATAACTACGAAAGAACAGTCACAGATCAACTTACGCAACTTATCGAAATTATAGAATCGCAAAAGACTAATAAGATAACACTGGTTCCTAGCATCGACCTCACAGCAGGAGAGGATAAAGTTTGGGCTGGAGTTAAAGTATTCGTGGAAGAAAATGAAATTGATAGAGTAACGACATTTGAGGGAAACGGAGTATATTCAGATAAGAATATCGATAACCTATATACCGAATATTTGGTATCTTTTTACGTGAAAAATAGTTTGAAGAGACGATTTGCCAATCTTTCTATCAATGTTGTGTTTTAACTAAAAAACTAGGTGTATCCATGAGGGAGAACTAATAGATGAAGATGATAAATTCAGGATATGAAACAGCTGTTAATTCAGTAACCTTGCAAGCCAACGATTTGTTGTCTGTTGATTACATTAGCAATCACACAGTATCACAAATGAACGGTATCCATTATTTATGCCAGTTAATTATTGAAGAAGTACAAAATGAGAAATATCATTCATACCGGGAAATTTATGATGGTCTACAATCCCTTATGGTTGGATTATATAACAGCAACAATATTGAAGATAATAATCCGGAATTTGTGCAGTCTGTAAAGAAAAATTGCGATATGTTTCTGCAAACGTTACAAGCTTCAGTTACAAAGGAAGTGATTATATGAAACAGATCGTGGTATTCATGCTCTTATTAGCGCTAAGTATCGTTATTTCTACTAGTAATATTTACATTTGATAATCGACATAAAGATAACTTAGACTATTTTTAAAATGTCTAAAACACAAACTAAAATGTTACTTCAGAAAGAATGATACTTCTTTTATTGTTTTATACCTATTGAACAGAATAGGTACATTTCATAAACTGGAGGTATTTATTATGCAAATTAGAACGTACAAACATTGGACAACAAAGGAAGATTTTAAGTTAATAACTTTAAGAGATAAAGGAAAAAAATATAGGGAAATTGCCAATATAATGGAAAGATCTCCTTTAAGTGTTGAAAAAAGATACCGGAAAATTAAGTATCTAAATATGTATGATGCTGTTTCACAGTAAAAAGGAGAATTAATGATATGGAGAATACTAAGGAACAACTGTCAAACAACATAGAATTAGTACGCGAAGAAATGATGCAAGCTGTTTTAAAATATGGTATACAAAATGAAAGATCAATAGAGCTTAGTCAAAAATTAGATAGATTGATTGTTGCATTTCAAAAAAGCACAATAACAAATTCTTGTGAGGACAGTTGTTGTCTTGGAAAGTCAAAACTAGGGTGAGGATTTATATTCTCGCTCTTTTTACTTATAGTTATTAAAGAGAGCGAAACCGAGAGCGAAACCTGTGTATCACTGGTGCATTAAATGCACCAAATAATAGGTGTGCCTTTGGTAACAACAAACAAGGATCAAATGTTCCAATATAAAATATTATGACTTTTTCGGAAAAACATGTTGAAAAGATAGAATTTTAGATAAATCTATCTTTTGTTGTAAGATTGGATTAGCGTGTTAACGGTTTGTTCATC
Organism: Bacillus sp. AFS040349; assembly: GCF_002577655.1. Taxonomy (NCBI): domain Bacteria; kingdom Bacillati; phylum Bacillota; class Bacilli; order Caryophanales; family Bacillaceae; genus Bacillus; species Bacillus sp. AFS040349. The sequence goes on from NZ_NUMC01000055.1 coordinate 51,851, forward strand.
AAGTTGGGTTAATTAGACAGAAGAAGGGGTTTTGTTAGATGGAAAAACTTAAAAAGCTACTATGGGCTAAAAAATTAAATAAGCTAAAAAGAGATATTGAAAAGGAAGGAGATAGTTTAGCTAAAATCTATAAAATGGTTTCTTTTAGAATTATAAATGGTAGCCTTTCAGAATTTCAGTCAAATACCTCTAATAGTGCTTATGATAGTAGTTCAGAAAGATTCTATGTAAGCAAAATCCCTCCTATCACCATAGAGGCACTGATCAAAGAATTAAAGAGGATCTCGCATAATACAATAGCTATTCAATTAGAATTTGATGAATATAATGGTGGGAAAAATGTTGAAATTGAGTTTTATGATTTAAAATCCAAGAAAGATATCCATCATTTATTTGAGATAGTAAAACCGCCTTGTAGTGTTGCTCTATCTGAAAGATTTTACTATGAATTTATCGATAAATTGAGAGAGGGTGCATATCCCACAGAAAGTAAATAACCTTTAAAAAAGCACCTGTAGTCAAATAGCGATGATTACACGTGCTTTTTTGTATATATTATTATTGAAAATCTACTGTTAAACTATAAGGGTTTGTTGTAGACCAGCTACCGTATTCCTTAATACTTACATAATATTGACCGACATATTCAGTATTAACTCTAATAGGACTATAATAATCTGTAATAGAATCTCTGATTACATTTCCGTATTTATCATATACCGAGACATATTTATCTTCTGCATTAAAACCAAGACTAACAGTTAATTGACCTAGTGTAGAGACGTTTAAAATGTAAAAATCAACATCATTATTTGTATCCATTGTTGAAAAGTAAGTGCGTCCAGTCTTAATCGGGTGTGCGGTTAGTAAGGTATCATTTGATTGATTGTTATTTTTAGTTGGATACGTTACTTTTAGCGTATAGCTTTCTGTACCATTACTAATTCCACCATGTACTACTTTTACATAGTATTTCCCAGCAGTATTAGCTTCGAAATAACCATCATAATCTAATGGAACACTGTTATTATCTTCATCGTATACATAAACATAAAGATATGAACCACCATTTCTAACAACCTTTGATTTTCCGGGTGTTTCTACATTTATTTCATAGAGATCTTCTCTATCGGAACTATAGTTTAATGATCCTTTATAAACCACTCCTGAACCAAGTGTAGTCGCTGTAGAAAAATCATCATTAGGTTCAACTTCATCTAATACTACCGTATTTTCTTTTGCAGGGTTCTTATGTTCCCTAATATCCTTTTCTTGACTAGCAAGACTTGCATCAATAGAGTTTGGTAGTGATTTGTACCCGCCGGCTTCTTTAATTTGAACCGCTCTTTTTTGTAGTCGATCTAATTTTGCTAGATCACCAGAAATGTTTACTGAAGCATTTGTAAATAATTTCGTATCAATTGCGTTTAATAGGCGATACTGGGAAACTTCATAAATAACACGTTCTCTTGCAATCTTAGCAGGTGTAACATATTTTTCGTTAAGTTGTTTTCTATTTGAACTTCCGCTTACTTTACCTATAGCTTTTTCAACGTTTTTGATCTGTTGAGAAAGAGCATCATATTTGTCATCAATATTCTTGATATACCCGCTATCGATTGCTCCATTAAACATTCTTAATTGTGGTTGCAATTGTTCTCCTAGATTAATAGCATTTTGCTTAGGTGTTGCCGCAGCTGCACCAGTAGCAAATAAACTAGATCCGGCAATTAGCCCAGCTAATGATAAAGATAATACCTTTTTCATATCGTATTCACTCCTGTTTTTATTATTCATAGTTGCCCATTAGAATTAGTAAATATATCCCGAAAACACAAAGGATTTTACCATTACAAAAGCCGTTTATTTTTCCTTGATATTCCATACTGCACAACTATTTACATGGTATATTTTATCATATAGGTTTTTAATGGTTCTCTATTACCGACTTTTTAATTGTACTGATTTATTTAATCATCAAAGTTTATGATAGGATTTAATGGTAAATAGTTGAAGTATCTAAGTGGGGAATTAAATAAGCAAAGGGGTATATACAATGAAAATAAGTTTGTTTATGTTTAAATTATCTGCAGTAAAAATGTTCAAACCAGAATTAGAAAAAGGCGAAAGAAATCCATACACAAAAGGTGACGAAATAGGGAATCCTTATATGAAGGATATAAAGTTAGATATTAAAGAGGAAGATGTAAAAGAAGTACTACAACTATTAGAGGGTAAAGGATATGATGTATCAAATTTCAAACCTTAAAACAATAACTAATACTTAGGCCTGCTTCTATAATTATATGCAGGAGACGAAAAAGGGAGATGTAAACAATTGGTTTACATCTCCCTTTGTGTTTATAGCTATTTAACAACTTTTAAGTTCTTAACCTTTTTACGGTTCTTTTTTGCGTATTTTGCAAGTTTTTTCGCATCACTTGAGGAAACGCCTTGTTCAGTTAAACTCTTTTGCTTCCACATATTATTAACCTCTTTCGTAGGTAATGTTCGTTCTTACCATATTTGACTAAAAAAGATGGTTTTATACGTACTATCTCCCTCGTATCTTGAATAGATTGATTATATAACTATATGACTCTTTGACCCTAGCTTAAGAGAGGAAAAGGGGCTAAAGGGGAAGAGGGGGAGTGTACAAATGACGTTGAATCCTATTTTTAGAAAAGATATACCAAAAGAGATGGTTAACCCTAATGTTCGGAATAATCCAGTGGACAAGCCGAAGAGAGCAACAAGAAGTGATAAGAAAGTGCACATTAAAATACCGCTCACACTTGAGGAAAGACAGCTCGTCCGAAAAGTAGCCAGAGAAAAAAAGATGTATCCAACACACTTATGTACATATCTCATTAAAAGAGGGTTGCAGTTGGGAACACAATTTCCTGCATTTGATTATCCATCTAATTCTGATAAATCATACCCAGCAAAATTAGATCAACTCACGACTGAAAAAATTGATTCTTTAACAATTGATTGGGATTGTAGTCGAAGGCAGGCTGCACACCGTATCCTTATTACAATGCTTAAAGCGGAAGGAATCGATTAACGATGAGTCATAAAAAACTTAGCGTTTATAACTCCGAATTAGAGGAAATTAGTCTTGCTGCCACATCAAAGACATTTACTCAAAAGATTACAAATCGTTTATTTAGGTCATTGACGCAAAGAAGTTTTCAAAAATATGAAATAGAGCTACCGACAAGCATTTATCTTAGAGGGGAATTACTATGTGAGGATATTGCAGATAAAAGCGGAGTGACCTTTGACTTTCACAGTCTAATATTGGTACTAATCGAGGATTTCTTGATTGATCTCCGGAAAAAGTATGATCCAATAGCTGTTTACAAAGGCTTGCTTGCAAGGGATCAAAGACCACCAATAGTAAAGAGGTATGAAACTGAACTAGAGCTAATTTCAAGAACTGACACCAAAATTATTAGCCTTGAATTTGATTTAGAACGAAAATTGGCACTCAGACTTGAAGTATTCGTAGCTGATTTGGAAGACTTAAATGTTGAATATCCTTTAGATGTTCAAAGTATTATAGAAATTTTAATCTGTGACTTTATTACATGCTATAAAAAGGGATTGAGTAAGAATGCCTTTAAAGAAATTGTAGAGCATCTTACAGGTGAAAAATGATATGTCTGACGAAAATAGTTTAAGAAGCATAAAATATTTGATGATTGTTTACAACATTACTATTTACATAGTAGCCAAACCTCATTATAATAAAATTACACGATAGCCAAAACCCACAATGTTATAGGAGGTATTATTATGCCAAGAGTTTATTTGACATTAGAACAGGAAATGTTTAAGCGCATCGAAGAAGATGCAAATAAAAACAATATTACTATGAATTTGCTCATGCAAAATATATTTGAAAGAATTTATATGAGTGGCTTAAATTACGGTGATATTGTTGATAAGATAGGTTTAGATACAGTAGGTTTCGATTATACTGCTGCACTAAATGAACTTATTAAAGAAACAAATGAAAGAGATGATGGTGAATTTACACTTGTAATGTTAGATTCATTTTCTAAACAATGTATTTCTACAGTCGACAAGGGCTACTTACAACCGTCCACTTTAAGAGCAAAGCTTGGTAAACTTTATAATTCAGTTGTCAAAAAAGATATGAATAAAGATGATAAGGATAAGGTTCTTCCAGGTGTTGAAAGGGCAAGAAATGATAACGGAGATTTGAAATTTATATCTAGAACTGCTGTTTATGTTAAGAATTCTATAAATTACAAGGAGAACGAAGTACATGAATAACTATATTTGTCTGTTATGGTAAAGGTCTCTTAAGATGAATAAACTAGTTATTTGAAACATCTTTAATATTCAGCAACCGAGTTAAAGCTACAGGAGGGGTATTTACAGTAAAAAACAGAACACTAATATATAGATGTTCTGTTTTTTGAAATTCTCTTTATTTTCTTTCAGAGATTAATTTTCTCTGGGTGTTAGCGTATCGCTTCGGAATTTCTTTTAAATCAAATTTTAATCGAAGGTCTTTTCCGATCAATTTGACTATCTGCCATGCGCCTTCTTTAAAGTTAGGATATGCATTCATATAATTTACAAATGAAGTTTTAAGAACTCTTTTACCATCTGAATCAAATCCTGTTGGAGAAGTTGTTCCATAGACTCTTTCTACTGGTTTCTCAGTATATAAATCATATCCTGCGTAAACAGGTGGATTTATTTCACCTTGCAAAGTTAGTTGAATCGCAATATCGAAAACTTTTTCATCTATTTCAATCCAAGAATGGTCAAAAAACAAACCCTTCTTGTAAGTGACTTCACCGATACATAAATCATTTTCTATTCCTTGTTCCTTTAATAAAACATGAAAAACACTAGAAATTAAATGACATGCTCCAGGATTAGGATTGTTTTTGTAGAAGTTAGATATAGCGAAAAATGTGTTGTAAATCTTGCTCTTATGCTCATGTTCAAAAGGTATTTCTTCTGCCACTATTCGGAAAGATTTTGTCTGATTCATAAATAGCACCCCAATATCAAATAATTATTCTCTTCAATTTTATCAATCTACTAATTGTAAAGCGAAACATAATTATATTTATTCAGTAAAAAACAAAGGGAATTTCGAAATCAATACTTCAAAATTGTTGAACTTAGATATTATTTAAAATGTCTGAATTTGCCCAAGAGTGTGATGCACTATTCTTCCTAGCAAGAGTCTTTTCGAGGTAGATCATCGTCGTATTCACATTTTTATGCCCCAAACTCTGACTGATTCTGAGTAGGTCGCTGCCATTTTCAGCTGATATGATGGCGTATGCGTGTCTAAGCGTATGGGGACCTATAGGATTTTTCCTATGAATAACAAACGGTAACTCGGTTTTGCGAATAGCCTTTGTGATGTAATTCGATAAGTACTTATAGTTATATTCTTTCCCTTTGGCTGTTGTAAAAATAGGGGAACTGTCGCCCTTATCTAACACCATATTTTGACCTCTTCGTTTTCTAAATTCTTTGATCGTATTAAATACGTTCTGATGAATTAAAACTTCCCGCTCTACATTTCCCTTACCAATTACTTTTAACCAATAACGGCCATTATCATAAGATAGATCACTCATTTTAGTTTTGCAGAGCTCCTGAATACGGATTCCAGTTGTTGTTAATACTGCTAATAAGCTATATAGGATAGGGTGATCTCGGTAATATGCCATCAATTGTATTACCTCCACAGAATTGAGATCCCTATCCGGCAAATCTCGCCTGTTAACATTCGCGGTTTTTAATGCATCATGCAGTGGTGTAGTGATGTACCCTTTGTTATTAAGAAATGAAAGAAATGCTTTAAGAACAACGGTTTTTCGGGCAAGTGTTGTGATTGAGTAAGGCTTTCCGCTTTTTCCTAAAGGTGCTTCTTTTAACCATTGCTGATACTTACGTATGTTTCGTGGCTTTATTGATTTTAATAAGGTAGTAATATCGCACCTGGAAACATCAAACTCATAAATACCTCCATTATGAATAAATCGGTAATAAAACTGTAAAAGCTCACGAAGATATTCTTTTTTGGTACCAGCTGTCCTATTTTTCACATCATCTAAATCTCTTTCGTGATGAACGAAAAGATAGATCATTTCCAAATCGTTAAACTGCGTATAATCCTCCGCATCATTTCTATCTATAACGTCAAGCATCTTTATATAATTCTCTTTATTGTTCAAAGTTGCTATTAATTCAGGTATATCCATATTATTAATTACAGATAAACCCTCATATGTTTGACCAGTAATAGATAATTCATTATTCGACTTCATGTACTTATCAACTCCTTTAAAGAACTAAATTATAAATACCTACCTATTATATGTATTTAACTTCTCGTTTACCCTATATATATATATATTGTAAATTATACCCTATAAAAATATAAGATTAATAGAAAAATACATTATTTGTCTACTTACTTTAATATAACATAGATAATATAATTAATTATAAATTATACATATATTTTATAATTAACTATACAATATATGTTTAGTGTGTTAGAATAAAGTGGTAAGTTAAATGTTACATAATAAATAACAAGTAAATTGTTGTTTAGGTTGGGTTGTTATAAGGGGGTGTATTACGAGGTAGAATTTAATGAGATGTAGTTTAGAAATTATTACTAATGGGTGGAGAGATTAAAACTCTCGTAAAAGAGTCTTTTAGAAAGGGTGTTTTTAAAATGGGAAATTTCGAAAATGTACATATTAGTCAAATGGAAGATAATGAGTCTTATAAGCTTGTAGTAGTTGGAAGATCATCTGAATATTCACTTGTGAAAAAAGAAGGAGAAAAGATAGAAGTTTCATATATCGGAGGGGATTTTGGGGACGCCCCTCAAACGGTAACTTTCAATCTAAGTATCATTTATTTAATAGAAGGTTTTGAAACTGTAACCCTAGAGGAACTAACTATTGGTCTTTTGGAAGAAGTGTCGGTATGTATCTATACCCTAGTTCTTTCTAATGGGGTTCCTGAGAAATTAAAAGGTAAAATTCATGTGGATTGGTTGTAAATTTTATTTCTTACATTAATTGAACAATGAGGAAATCAATACATAAAACAATTTTAAAATAAGAGAGGTTATATAAATGTCACAAGAAGTAACAGTAACTTTAGATTTAAGCACAATCACAATTCCATTAAAACTTGAAAAAGAATGCTCCAAAGAAGATATTTTGAAATTAGCTAAGGAAGAAGCAATTAAACAATTAGCATCTAAATTTCCACCACTAACATACAACATAGTAGAAGGTAAGGCTCTATCACTTAATGAAGCTAAACAAGGTATGATTGTGAAATTAAAAGATGATGGAGAATACGGAATAATATGCGGTGTTAAAAGTACCAACAAATTACCTGTAAGTGTTGCATTATCAGGTGGACGAGTATTAAAAGTAGTACCAAGTGCTATTGAGAAGGCTTCTAAAAGAGTGAAAATTGAAAAGGTAATTTTAGGTAGAGAAAAGTGGCAACGAGATTTGGGTTGGTTAGAAGGATCGACGGGCTATTTTGTTAATGGTAGAGATATAAGCGATATTATTCCAGTTGTCTTTGGAAAAGGCACAAAAACGTATCATCATGCTATTATAGTTGATCATGATGCGGAAGGTAGAGGATATAAGTTATCTGCAAAGGATTTATCGCGTGTATTTGATACGAAGGAAGATGCAGAGTCATATTTAGGTAAAATAGCAAAAAAATAATCATCCAATATGGACAACTAAATAGCCTATATTTAGTTGTCCGTTACGTGTAAACTTTAAAAAGGGGATTGCTAATCCTCTTTTTGTTGTATAACTAATTCTAAAATATTGATGTGTTCTTTTAACCTCATAATGACCTATTAATTGAATTGAATACAAAGGCATTATAAATGGAGGTTTAATAATGAAATACAAAAAGGTCTTTTATTCTAAAAGGCAAAATGAGGTTTATGAAGTTACTCTTGATGGGAATAAACATACATTTTCTTCAGATGATTGGAACAGATTTTTAGATAAACATGGTACTAATCCGAAGTTTATAAAAGGATTTAAAAGAGTGAGTGGTACAGATACTGTTTACGAAGATGTATTAAATAAATTTATTGAAACAGGAATAGGTGATTAAACATGCGACTGTTGGAACAACTTGATATGTCAGCAGAAGATATAAAAATGAGTATTGACTGGGAAGGGAAGCCTGCAGCTCTATCAGTTTTTCTTGATTTTGTGCCTTTCTTTTCTGTTGTAACTTTAATATTATTAATTGTACTTTTTTATATTTCAATTTCAGGTTTTGTTCGTCATGAATTTAGTGCTTCAAAAAGTAATACCAAAATAAGTAATGGTGGCAAATAAATGTTGGGTTTTTGGTTCTTTGTAGGATGTATGGCTGTATCATTGATCGTCTTTTTAATTTTTAGTAGTAGATCATTATGATTAAATGTTTATTTAATTAAATAGTTAAAAGAAAAAGGTGAATGGATTTATGTTTATAGAAAGTAGCTTAATGGGTGGTTATTTAGGGCATATTGGATTAGCATCATTGATGTTATCTCTAGGTATTTATTATCTAATGTTTAAATCGAATAAGGATTAAATTGATTATAAGGAGGTTAAATTTTGTTGAATGATTCAGAAGTTTAGAAGCTATAAAAGATTTAGTAAAAGACTATGAAAAGTCTGGATATGAAAGTATGTCATTAGAAATTCTAAAAGCAATTTTATATAACGAAAATTAATTCGTAGTTCGCTTATTAAATAAGACCGATTTAGCGAAGGGGAGTTTGATAAATGAATAATGATTTGGAATTCGCAATATTTTTTACTCTTATAAATACTGCTGGTATTATCGGTGCTCTTATTCTTGGAATTATAGCTATTTATTTTTAATTAGTAATGTCGCTATACGCTTATGAAGTGCAAACCTAATTGTGAAGAAAAAAAGGAGAGGTTATATGAAGAATTGGCTTAAAAGTTTCTTAACACCTTCATTAGAAGAAAAGTTATTTATCCTTACGAAGAATAAAGAAAAACTAATTAACGATATAAATAAAGGGAAATTGGTATTTAATGATAACGAGCGTGTGATTGAATTTGCTACTCTTTTGACTGAAAGGCTAAATGAAAAATTTGAAGAAAATAATGAATTGAATCCCTTTGAAATGAAAGTGTTAGACGAATTTTACAATGGAGATTTCCGCAAATTGAGTTTCGTTCTTCTATCTACGTTAGAAGGTAATGTAGTTGAAGATTTAATAATTTTTAAATTAATAAAACATGGATTTCATTTATTGGATGGAGTAGGCTATATCAATGTTGACAAAAACTTCAATGAACCTGTGATTGAAGTTGGTATTCAGATACTTTAAGTGAGATTAAAGATGTATTTAATGTTAGTGAATCTGATTTAGTTAATGGAGTTAAGTACCAACATTAGTTCTTTGTAAATAAAGAAATAAAGCGACGAAGTATTGGAGGGTAAACATGACGAATCATCAAGAAGAACTAATATCAACGAATGAAGCAGCAAAAGAATTAGATGTTACTACTCATACAATATACAAATACATTCAAGATGGAAAATTAGAACCTGTCTATAAGGATAAATGGCAAATAGATACGACCCTTTTATTTAAAAAAGAGGATATTGACCGCTTAGCTAAAATAATGAAGAAGCCAGGACTAACTACTGGTGACATTGCTAAAGAGTTGGAGATCCACCCAACAACAGTTGCTTCATACATTGCTAAAGGGTTATTAAAAGCTACTAAACACCCATATAAGGGTAGAGAAATTTACTTCGTAACTTTAGAAGATTTAGATGAATTTAAACAAAATAATATTCTGCAGAAAAAAAGAGAAAAGAAACAATTCTATATAAAAGATAAAGGCTACTATCTTTTTCAGCTCCTTCACAATGCTACTACGCAAGAAAAGGCACGAATTATGGAGTTGCAAGAAGATGGAGGAAAAGTAATAACGGAAAATGGACAAGTTTATCAGTTAGAAGATGCTGAAACTGCTGGATTTGAAGCTATTAAAGAAATAGAGGATAAGAAATATATAACAAAACGTGGTTATGCAAAGTTTGAATTTCCAAAACCTCAATATATTAATTCTCCCGTTTATAGCGTTATAGAGTTACTTTATCAACATGTAGGTCCTAAAAATTTACGATTAGTTTCAGAAGTCGAAAGAATAGTCATAGAAGTAAAGCCAGTCCTATTAAACATCTCCACAGAAACTCATTTAACTGAAATTAAGTTGATCGAGACGTCATGTGTTGATGGGAGTGTAACTCTTCGTCATAATGGGCTCTTGATTGATAGTGACATAGAACCTCTTGTATTACATGTACCGGCACAATTAAAGAATGAAATAAAAAAGAATGCTACTAAAGAAAGTATAACGTTAGAAGAAGCTGCTATAAAATTTTTGAGAGAGGGGTTGGGTCGATATGGAACAAATGGCCCTTTTCGGTGAAGGCGTGAATATTGCAAATGAAGAAATTGAAGTCTCTAATGAGCAACAATCCATAGCACTTATTGAAACATTACCATTCGAGTTAGATCAGAAGGTAGAAGTAATTCCCCCAGTAGAAAATGAATGTGATATTGAGGATTATTATTATTTGAAGGATTTTGCTAAGAAACGTGGTTTCGTAACGGAAGTTCACAAAGGGAATAGAGTATCTTATACAGTTGACTTTAATGGTAGGAAAGGAATTTTTCATCATAAGGATTTAATTTCGTACTAATATAAGATTCTTAAGCGTCATTTATGAAATTTTCATATCAAGAACTTATCTATGTGTAGGGAGGATGCTAGTATTGAAAGACTTAATAAAGGATAGTAGGGTGTTTTTATCTGAAGGTGAAACTGTAGAGTACTTAGTTATACCCAATAATGCTATTCAAACATATGCGTATCTATATAATTATGTTGGTATAAAAAAAGATGATCTAAGTCACCCAAATAAGTGGATATTATTTAATGATGATGAAAATGAGTTTAATTTGCCTTTAAAAAGTCTGTTTCTTCTTGAAGATTATGAAGGGGTACGACCGAGGTACTTGTAAAAAAGGGTCATAGCATGGATTTTTTTTACATTTACAACCCTTTTTACTCTGTAGGGTAGGGTGGGGTCAGAAAAGTGCGGTTGTTGGTAGGATCCTAATAGGGGTAGTGTCATTGTCGCTACTCCTATTAAGGAATACTTAAACTAAATCACAAATTAATAAGAAGAAACACATCTTAAAAAATGAGCATTGAACCTTTGCATAATAAGCAAAAGTCCTTTAAAATTTGTTAGCCGGGTAGAAAATGCTATAATGCTCTTATAAAAAAGAATGGATGCAAAATAGTTTAGGTAAGTTCTAAAACGATTTCTTTTATTCTTCGACAAACAGGCCAGATTCGTAATTTCTCAAGAGAATAATACAAGTCGCTGTAGGGGTTTTTGTGTTTTTTCACTTATGATTACTTTGATATACAAGACCTATTTCATCTCTCACTTTATCCAACACTTGTATCGTGGTGTATGAATTTTTATATGAGTTAGTATCAGACTCTGTTTTTCCTCGGTTGATTAATTCAATAAATTCTTTCACTTCGTAATACATAGCTGGATGAGATTGGTCGACTGTTAATTGTTCAACCGTGCCGTCAGTGTAGTGAATTTCTACTTTTTCAGCCGTATGAATCTTATCAATCATGATACTTCCTTTTTCGCCTTGAATTTCGCTTGGTAAATAAGAGTTCGTTATTTTGGAATACATCACAATCGCATCTTTATCATCATATTTTAAGATGACGCTACCTTCACCATCCACACCCGAATCAAGCATAATGCCAGTTGCCTTCACTTCTTTTGGTTCACCAAATAATGTAATAAGTGGATACAAACAATAGACACCAAGGTCCATTAATGAACCGTTCGCAAACTCTGGATTGAAGGCATTAAGGACAATTCCTTCTTTGTATTTATCATAACGAGATGAATACTGACAATAGCTTGCAAAGTATCTACGGATAGGACCAATTTTATGTAAATTATCTTGAATGACCTTGAAGTTTGGAAGTAAGGTTGATTTCATTGCTTCCATTAATAGGGCGTTATGATCTTTTGCGGCTTGAATCATCCTCGCTACTTCGGTTGCATTAACAGCCAGTGGCTTTTCACATAACACATGTTTGCCATTTTGCAAAAATAAAATAGCTTGTTCTGCGTGATATGAATTGGGAGTAGCCAATGTACACCGCGTCAATTTCTTGACTAACTGCCATTTCTTTTAGGTTTGTAAATATTTTTGTTACTCCATATTTACTTGCAAATTCTTCTGCTCTACTAATCGTGCGAGAATAAACAGCAGTTAGTTTAAAATCTTCTACATCATTTGCTGCTTCAAGTAATCTTTCTGTAATCCAATTAGTACCGATTACGCCGAATCGAACCATTTATTCAACCTCATTCCTTTGTTTTATAAAACGAAGAGTTTTGTTTACTACACTTATGAAGCGTTTTTCATCGCCAATAGGATTTTATTTTCCCATAAAAAAACTTATATAGACATGGGGCCTACCAGTGAAATATTGGTGATAACCCAAATAGGGCTCATACTGTGAGTGATGGCTAAATTCTTGGCTGTGCCCCACCCAATAATGATCTCTGATCCGGCCATAGAAGGGACTGAATCAGAGGCTATTTTTTCTTTCCTGTATGGACTGTGTTATTTGTAATATGCAGTAAAGACCGCAATTCATAAAAGAAATAAATGCGGTCTTTACGATGTTTCCATATTTTTTAAAGTGTACTCTATTCGAGATTGGCATGTTTGCCGTACATTTTAGTAGAGTCTAAGCCTTTTTTTTCCATAAAACGCAAGATCAATGCATCATAAAATAATAACATCGTTTGCTCAAAAAGTGACCCCATTGGTTGTATGGTCTTATATTCACTTTCAGATTGATCTTTCGGTGATCCAGGCAATTTAATGATAATATCAGCTAATTTTCCAATCGTGGAGTCAGGGGAAATCGTTACAGCTGCGACCGTCCCACCTAAACTTTTTGCTTTTTCAGCGATTGAAACCAAGGTTTTCGTTTCACCTGAACCTGAACCGATGATCAACAAATCACCTTTTTCTAAATTTGCTGTTACAGTTTCACCGACTACATAAGCATCGATCCCCATGTGCATCATTCTCATCACGAAAGATTTGCCCATAAATCCAGATCTGCCCGCACCTGCAACAAAGATTTTTTTGGATTCCAGAATCTTATTAACCAACTTCTCTGCTTCTTCGTCAGAGATTAAGTCGACTGTCCGACTTAATTCTTGAACGACTTCAGCTAAATATTGAGTAGTTTTCATAGTTATAATTAACCTTGTTTAATTAATTCTTGCATTTTAGCTGCAACTGCTTTTTTATCGTCTTTGCTTGTGATACCGCCACCTACGATGACAAGATCTGGTTGTACTTTAATCACATCTGGAAGTGTTTCTAATTTGATTCCGCCTGCAATAGCAGTTTTCGCATTTTTTACAACGCTCTTAATGGTTGCAAGGTCTTCGAAAGAATTTTTTCCTACAGCTTGAAGGTCATAACCTGTGTGAACGCAGATATAATCTACTCCTAGTTCATCCAGTTCTTTCGCACGACCTTCAATGTCTTTAACTGCGATCATATCAGCAAGGATTTGTTTACCTTGTTTTTTTGCTTCTTCTACAGCACCTTTAATGGACTCGTCTTCAGCTGTACCAAGAATGGTGATGATGTCAGCGCCTGCTGCAGATGCTTGGCTAACTTCATATCCAGCTGCATCCATGATTTTAAGGTCAGCTAATACAGTTAAGTTAGGGAAGGCAGCTTTCACTTCCTTTACTGCTTTAAGGCCTTCATTAATCACAACCGGCGTGCCGATTTCTACAACATCTATATGATTTTCTACTTCTTTCACCAATTCAATGGCTCCTGGAATATCTACAAGATCTAATGCTAATTGTAATTTCATTTATTACTCGCTCCTTATATAATAGTATAATTGTGCCGTATAGCTTTCTTTTGCACAGTGTTATTGTATCCAATTGATAGCTATTTACTAACGGTATGATACTCAGTATACTGGGTATGTTACTAAATTAAAAGTATGCACTTTTTTATCATATAGTAACAAAAAGTATACTATGGGACATAATAAGGGTTGGAGGTGAAATGAATGCCGAATCTTGGGGAAAAAGTGTTTAATTGTGAAAAAGAATTGACTCTTTCGATTATTGGTGGAAAATGGAAAATGTTGGTATTGTGGCATCTAGGAAAAGAAGGAACCAAACGTTTTGGTGAACTAAAGGCCCTCATGCCGGGTATCACTCAAAGAATGCTTGTTAATCAATTGCGCGAACTTGAAGACCATTTGATTGTTCATCGTGAAGTCTATCCTGTCGTTCCACCAAAAGTTGAATACTCACTCACTGAGTATGGAAGAAGTCTGATGCCTATTCTGGAAGCTATGTATGACTGGGGTAAAGATTATATTGAGAATGTATTGGAAAAAGAAACAGAAAACAAATCGTCTATTCAGTAGAAAAAAGAGTTTCTCCTAGGGGTTCGAAAAAGTGTAAAAAAGTTCATATACTAACAAACCACGGTTAGCTATCTTAATAAAGATGCTGTCCGTGTTTTTTTATATCTCTACGTATTTAAAAGGTTGAAAAAACACAACATTTAATAAAAGAATCAGTTACTAAAAAGCCAAGGGCAGCGAATCTTGTATAATCGCTGTCCTTGGCTTTTCACTCTTGGTATTGGATTCAAGTTTATAGTATTATTTTTAACACTATGTTATACCAATGTATCTATATGTTAATAAAGTGCGTACTTTCAAAAGTATAACATACGTAATATACTGATTTTGCTCAAGTAATAGCGAGCTTAAAGAATACTACCAAACCTTAAGGGAATACTGCTACAAGCATGGTGAGATGAAGTGAAACTTCATTTAATAATTTATACATGTTGTTGCTTTTTACGAAAGGAGAGATCCGCATGGAAAGGTTCAAAACTAAGCAGCGAAAAGTTTGTGAAAGATGTCTAATCATCACCATAAATAATGAAACCTGTCCAAAATGTGGACATTCTCAATTAAGAGATATCATTATTACCGGACAAGCTGGGAGAAATAAACGAAACTTACATCCAAAAGTAGGATAACGCAATAGCGAAAATCCTTGTTGTTTTGTAGGGGAAACGAAGAAAATCAGACATTTTTCTATTTGAAAATGCTTTGAAAAAGTGGAGGAATGAAAAGTGGATTCTATGACGTTTGTCTTATTTGGGGCAACTGGGGATTTAGCTAAGCGAAAAATCTACCCTGCCTTGTTTAATTTATATTTGAATCAAAAATTACCAGATTCTTTTTTGATCATTGGTGTAGGAATAGACGAAATGTCTGATGTTGATTTTCAAAACCATGTAACAGACTCGCTATACACTTTTTCTAGACACTTGATAAATGATAAATCCGAAAAACAAGAGTTTGTAAAGGCATTTCGTTATTGCCAGTTAGATTTCACGAATGCTGAAGGGTATAAGAAGTTAGTTGAAGTCGTTCAACAAAATGAAAAAGACCAGAGTATTGAAGAGAATCGAATGTTTTATCTTTCTGTTGCTCCTGAATTCTTTGATGTAATTGCTTTAAACATAAAGGAGAGTGGCTTAGGTTCGACAAAGGGATGGAAACGATTGATTATCGAAAAACCATTTGGGTATGACTTAAAATCTGCTGAAGATTTAAACGAAAAATTAAGCAAAGCTTTTGAAGAAGATGAAATTTTCCGGATTGACCATTATCTCGGAAAACCAATGGTTCAAAACCTTGAAGCCTTGGAATTTGCCAATCCTGTGCTGCAATCACTTTGGAACAATCGGTTTATTGCCAATGTGCAAATTACGGCTAGTGAAACGGTTGGTGTAGAAGAGAGGGCTGGTTATTATGACCAAGCAGGCGCTATTCGTGATATGGTTCAAAATCATATGCTACAGCTGTTGATGATGACAGCCATGCATCTCCCAAAACAGATTAGTGCAAAAGATATCCGTAATGAGAAAAGAAAAGTTATGGAATCTCTGCGACCATTACAGAAAAATACTGTAGGTATCCACGTCGTTCGTGGCCAATATGGATCAGGTGAAATAAACGGTACACCAGTAGTCAGATACTTAGAAGAACCTGGCGTTGATGCTTCTTCTAAAAACGATACATTCGTCGCTGCTCGTCTATGGATTGATAATTCCTTCTGGGACGGGGTCCCATTCTATATCCGGACAGGAAAAAGAATGACGGAAAAATTAACGCGGATTGTGATTGAATTCAAAAACCCATTAAAGAATTTGTATACCAATGAAATCCAAAATGCTGAACCCAATCTATTAGTTATTAATGTAAGTCCTAATGAAGGTGTTTCGTTGCAGTTAAATAGTAAAAACCCGATAAATGGAAAATTAGAACCTATTGTTGTTGATTTTTCAGCGAGTAAAAAAGACGTGCCCGAAGCATATGAACTCTTAATATTTGATGCTCTGCGTGGGGACTCTACCTTCTTTGCTCATTGGGACGAAGTTGAATTATCTTGGAAATGGGTACAGCCCGTTTTAGAGGCGTTTGAGGAAAATGCCCTTCCACTCCACCTATATCAAGCCGGTTCGATGGGGCCACAAGCTGCTTCGCAATTATTGGAGGAGGATGGTTTTAAATGGTGGGAAACTAGGGGGGGAGTTTAATCCGCACCTCCCTGGAAGGCTATTGGTATGAAGAGAGCAAACCGAGGTTGGATTTGACAGATAATTGTTACGCGATTTACCCAAGGAACTTAAAGTATTTGTTGAATCCTTATGGTTCCATAAGGAGACCATGAAGAACAACAAATGGGTAGCATAATAATACAGGCTATTTTTTGTAATTTAAAGGAGGAAACTCAAGTGAAAGTAGGATTAATTGGATTAGGGAAAATGGGTATGAACTTAGGAAAAAACTTAATTGACAATAAACACCGTGTAATGGCGTTTGATCTAAATACAAATACTATTGAAGAAATTAAAAAATACGGAGTTGAAGGAGCATCCAGTTTACAAGATCTTGTTCAATCATTAGAAAAGCCACGAGTTGTTTGGATAATGGTCCCACACTCCGTCGTTGATTCAGTTATTAGTGAAATCACACCATTTCTAAGTGAAGGAGATATCGTCATTGAAGCTGGTAATTCGCATTATAAGGAATCCATTCGTCGTTACGAACAGTTGAAGAAAGTTGGAGTGAGCTTTATGGATGCCGGTACTTCTGGGGGGATGGAAGGTGCTCGCTATGGTGCTTGTTATATGATTGGTGGAGATCCTGAAGCATGGAGCATTGTCGAGCCGATTTTTAGAGATACAGCTGTAGATAATGGGTATTTATATGCTGGGAAATCTGGTAGTGGCCACTTCTTAAAAATGGTCCACAATGGAATAGAATACGGAATGATGGCCGCCATTGGTGAAGGATTCGAAGTCCTGGAAAAAAGCGATTTCGATTTTGACTATGAAAAAGTGGCACGGGTGTGGAATAACGGTTCTGTCATCCGCTCATGGCTCATGGAATTGACAGAACGCGCATTTTCTAAAGATGCAAAATTAGATGAAATTAAGGGCATTATGCATTCTTCTGGGGAAGGGAAATGGACAGTTGAAACCGCTTTGGATCTTCAAACAGCTACCCCTGTTATCGCTATGTCTTTACTAATGCGTTACCGTTCATTAGACAATGATACATTTACAGGTAAAGTGGTAGCTTCCCTTCGTAATGAATTTGGCGGACATGCTGTGGAAAAATCATAAAGTCATCTGCTGTATATGTCTTTCGTTAAAATGAGCCGGAAATTCATTGGATTTTTAGTTTGGTATATCCCAAAAATTGGTAGATTTACTTAAGTCGTTGATAGTGCTAACTATGTTGATTGAAGCGGAAGGAGCGAGACTCCTCGAAAATGCATTCACATTTTCTCGTGCGGTGCCTATTCACGGATGATGATTCAACGTCCTGCGGGAAAAACATGACAAGGGAGACCCCGCAGCCGCACAGCGCCGAGGAGGCTCCCGGCTCGCCCGCGGAAAGCGAGCACCTGGAGCCAACAGACAAGTTTAACAGAGCCAAAAAAATAAAACAATATTGAGGTGTGACATCATGAACGTATTGGATGCAAAAATCATTAACACACAATATGGTTTAGAAACCTATTTAGACATGGTGAAGAATATCGAAGTAAAAGAACTCCATTCTCCATCAGATAATGAGCCCTTTTATGAAATAGTATTAGGGATAGAGTATTTTCTTCTAAGGGACGGAAAATATTATGATAGTGAAAGGAATTATTTTCGGATTCAAATGAGCGAAGATTTTAATTCAATCACGTTAAGAGAGACAGATACCGAAAGTTTATTTGCTGTCAAAACCGAACACGAGAGAGACTCAACTAAGCTACTGGTTGGAGAATGGCTTATAAAAACCAATGCTTTCAAGCAAGTAATAAGTGAACTGATCCAACAAAAGAAAATGGAGAATGTTCAAAATGAGGGAGACACTCGAAAAGTATTAGGAACGATAAGATTCTTGGAAATATTACTTGAAATCAAAACAGAAGACATACTAAGTGCCGATGTAGAGAGGGACCATTGAGTTTTCTTAATACTAACTGTCTTTTAATGTACGCTATTGATAATTACACGGTCCCACTAAGGATTTTTCAAAATTGAAAAGGGGGAGTTTAAATGTGTTTTTAAAAACTTCCCTTATATACTGTAGAAAAGGAGAATGCACTAACATGAAACGTTTTACTATGCCGAGAGATCTTTTTTACGGAGAAGGATCTCCGATTGAAGCAGCTAAGCTAAATTTGATTGAAAGGGGAAGTAATGTATGACTATTTCGTTTGATTACTCCAATGCATTAGCATTTATGAAAAAGAGTGAAGTAGATAATCTAAGTGAATTTGTAAAAGTGGCTCATAAAATGCTACATGAAAAAACAGGCCCCGGCTCTGATTATCTTGGTTGGGTCGATTTGCCACTAAACTATGATAAGAGTGAATTTGAAAGAATTAAACAAGCTGCTGAAAGAATCAAGAAACATTCAGACGCAATGGTTGTAATTGGTATTGGTGGTTCGTATTTGGGTGCAAGATCAGCTATAGAAGCTTTGTCCCATAGCTTTCATAACCAAATGAACGATAAGACAAAAGTGTATTTTGCCGGTCACAATATCAGTTCTACTTATATATCTCATTTATTTGAACTATTAGAGGGGAAAGATATCTCTGTTAACGTCATTTCCAAATCAGGAACAACGACAGAGCCAGCCCTTGCTTTCCGTATTTTTCGTGACTATATGGAGAAAAAATACGGAAAAGAAGAGGCGAGAAAACGTATTTTTGCCACTACTGATCAGGAAAAAGGCGTATTAAAAAAGCTCGCGGACAAAGAAGGATATGAAACGTTTGTTATTCCGGATGATGTAGGTGGAAGGTATTCTGTGCTAACAGCAGTTGGTCTCTTACCAATTGCCGTAGCAGGACTTGATATTGATCATATGATGGAAGGGGCAGCAGCAGCAGCCCGTAAATACAACAATCCTGATTTATTGACAAATGAGAGCTATCAGTATGCTGCGGTCCGAAATGTACTCTACAATAAGGGAAAAGCAATTGAAGTGCTTGTTAACTATGAGCCCTCCCTTCACTACGTATCGGAATGGTGGAAGCAGCTGTTTGGGGAAAGTGAAGGAAAAGATCAAAAGGGGCTATTCCCTGCTTCCGTTGATTTTTCAACGGATTTGCATTCCATGGGGCAATATGTACAAGAAGGTCGACGAAACCTTTTAGAAACGGTTTTACAGATTAAGAAACCTCGAATTGAAGTGACTATTCAGGAGGATCCAGAAAATATTGATGGATTAAACTTCCTGGCAGGTAAGACGATGGATGAAGTCAACAAAAGTGCATTTCAGGGTACCCTTATGGCCCATATAGATGGAGAAGTACCTAATCTCGTGATTGAACTGGATGAAATGAATGAATACACTTACGGTGAGATGGTTTACTTTTTTGAGAAGGCATGTGGGATTAGTGGCCATCTATTAGGAGTTAACCCATTTGACCAGCCTGGAGTCGAAGCATACAAGAAGAATATGTTTGCTTTACTTGACAAACCTGGTTTTGAAGCAGAAAAAGCTACTCTCATGGAGCGTTTATCAAAATAATTATATCTGATTGGTTTTGTATTAATAAAAAGATTGTTACCAAAAACCATATTTTTTGTAACAATATTTATGAGAAATACTGATGCTTGATTTTACTAATTTTATAGGTTACCAAAAATAATTACCAAAAGTTTTACCAAATACTTTTACAAAAATGATGTCTCTTGTACAATTAGATTATTAAATTGTGCAGGAGGCTTCTTTATGATAATCGGTTATGCTCGAGTTTCGACAGTTGACCAAAATTTAGACCGACAAATTATATTACTTTCTGAGTACGGCTGTGAAAAAATGGTTCAAGAGAAATTTACTGGGACTACAAAGGATAGAGATGGACTTAACTCATTGCTAGATGTAATAAGGAAAGGTGATACCGTTGTAGTAGAAAGTATTTCACGCTTAGGGAGAAAAACACTTGATATTCTTTCTATTATTCAGCAATTCGAGGATACTGGTGTAAAGTTCGTTTCTATTAAGGAGAACATGGATACAAGAACATCAACGGGAAAAGCCATGTTTCAAATGATGTGTGTCATCGCAGAGTTAGAAAGAAATTTAATTGTAGAAAGAGTTAAAGAAGGGTTAGAAGCGAGTAAAAGAAGAGGAAAAAAACTAGGAAGGCCTAAAGTGGATCAAGGGAAAATTGAAATAGCCTTGAGGATGTATGACAGTAAAGAATACTCGGTAAAAGAAATTGTAGAAGGTACAGGACTTTCACAGGGATCATTATATCGAGCGATTAATAAAAGAAAACTAGTAGAAGCAAATTAATAATCTCTTATATTTTTAGGGAATTATGTGACGGACTAGGGCAGCTACTCTGTCACCACCCCCAACTTAATTTGAATGGAGTTGGTAATTTGGCATCTATAGAACGTACGGCTTATCCAAGATTTAAAAAACGTCCTACTTCAAAAGAACTTCGTGATGTTTACTCCCCTACACCTGAAGAAAACCAATTTGCGCATAAAGTTGCTAGAGGACCTGTTTCAGTTCTAAGTCTATTAGTTATGTTAAAGTCTTTCCAACGACTTGGTTACTTTCCTCGACCGAAAGATATTCCTGTAGAGATCATGATTCATATTCGGACCTGTTTGAATCTCTCTGCTAGTGTTGAACCGAATTACAATAGTAAATCAATTTACCGACATCAAAAAGCAATTAGAGATTACCTCAATGTACGTCCTTATGGAAAAGAAGCCTTACATATTGCAACTACTTCAATTTATAAGGCTACACAGGTAATGGACAATCCAGCCGATCTTATCAACGTATCCATTGAAATATTAATAAAAGAAAGGTGTGAATTACCTGCTTTTAGTACATTAGATCGATTGGCTCGTCGTATAAGAACATTAGTGAATCACCAGTTATTTAATTCAGTATTTTCAAAATTGACTCCTGAAATTGAGCGAAAATTAGATCAATTACTAGTTACTAAAAATGATAATCGGACTTCTGAATATAACTTATTAAAAGAAATTCCAAAAAGCGCAACACTTTCGCATATGAAAGAAATACAAAATAGGTTACTTCTGTTAACTGATTTTATAGAAGAAATTGATAGCTTACTAGAGGATATTCCAAATTTAAAAATTAAACACTTCGCTTTAGAAGCAAAAGCGCTTGATGCATCAGAATTAAAAGACTTTAATTTAGCTAAAAGATATATGCTGCTACTTTGTATGATTTATCGCTCAAAAATTTCAGCTATAGATAGTTTGGTAGAGATGTTTCTCAAAAGAGTCAGAACAATACATAACAAAGGCAAAGAGGAGCTAGAACTTCTTCGAGAAAAACATAGATCAAAAACTGAAAATCTTATATCTGTTTTGGCGGAAGTCTTAAATGCCACAAGTATAAATGAGAACGATACCTTGACTGGTCAGAAAATAAGGGAGTTATTAGGGAGAAGAGGTGGTATCGACGCATTAAAAGAAGATTGTGAATCAATTTCATCATATAATGGCAATAACTACCTTCCTCTTTTATGGAAGTTCTATAAAAGCCACAGGAAAACTCTTTTTAGATTGATTAGTATGATTGAAATTAATTCAACCACACAGGATCAATCACTTTTAGAAGCTTTACAATTTTTACGTGATAATGAGAACCGAAAAATTGAAAATCTACAAATAGATTTGGATCTTTCATTTGCTAGTGAACAGTGGAAAAAAACGATTTATGTACCTAAAGAAAATAACTTAATCCATCGTAAACACCTTGAAATCTGTATTTTTTCCTATCTTGCAAGCGATTTAAAAACGGGAGACCTTTGTGTAAAAGGATCAGAGAATTTTGCTGATTACCGTGAACAGCTCCTTTCTTGGGATGAGTGTAAACCTATGGTAGATGAATACTGTAAGGAACTTGGCTTTTCTTCAAATTCAGGGGATTTTGTTCAACAATTAAAGCTCTGGCTAGGAGATACTGCACAAAAAGTAGATTTAAACTACCCTGATAACGGCCAGGTAATCATTAATGAAAATGGAGAACCAACGTTGAGAAAAATAATGAGAAAAGAACAACCTCAGACAAGTAAGGCGTTAGAGGTAGTTATTTCTCAACGGTTACCTGAACGAAATGTCTTAGATATTCTTTGTAATGTAGAACATTGGACAAATTGGACACGGCATTTTGGACCATTATCTGGTTCAGATCCTAAGCTTGAAAATGCAATGGAACGTTATATCATTACTTCTTTTGGATACGGATGTAATTTAGGACCAACACAGACTTCTAAGCACATGAAAAAAGCAGTAACCCCACACATGATTTCATTTGTAAATCGGCGACATATTAATGCATCTAAAATAGACGAAGCTATTCGTAATATTTTAAATCAATACAATCAATTTAGTTTGCCTAGACTATGGGGTGATGGAAAAACGGCTGCTGCAGATGGAACAAAATTTGATCTCTACGAAGAAAACTTAATCTCTGAATACCACATTCGATACGGAGGTTATGGGGGGATTGCATATCATCATGTTTCAGATACTTATATTGCACTCTTTAGTCACTTCATTCCATGTGGAGTTTGGGAAGCAGTTTATATTATTGATGGTTTGCTGAAAAATAAATCAGACATTCAGCCCGATACGTTACATGCTGATACGCAAGGTCAATCAACGCCTGTTTTTGCACTTGCACATTTATTGGGGATTAATTTAATGCCTCGTATTCGAAATTGGAAGGATTTAAAATTTTACAGGGCTGATAAGGACACAAAATATCACCACATTGATCAGTTGTTTAGTGATACCGTTGACTGGGACCTAATTGAAACACACTGGCAAGATCTGCTCCAAGTGGTTCTTTCTATAAAAGCTGGTAAAATATTACCCTCTACACTACTTAGAAAACTAAGTAACTATAGTAGAAAAAACCGATTATATCAAGCTTTTAGGGAATTAGGAAGGATTGTAAGAACTGTATTTTTGCTTAAATATATTTCTGATATAAAACTAAGAGAGCAAATTGGTGCTAGTACAAACAAAGTCGAAGCATATAACGGCTTTTCCAAATGGCTATTTTTTGGTGGCGATGGGATCATTTCAGAAAATGATCCAGAAGAACAAGAAAAGCGAATTAAATATAATGATTTAGTTGCCAACGCAGTAATATTCCAAAATGTATGTGATATAACACTTATTTTGTGGGAACTTTCTAAAGAAGGCTATGTATTTTCAAAAGAAGATATTGTCATGCTTAGCCCTTATCTGACTAGGCATATAAAACGTTTCGGAGACTATATGATCGATTTAGAAAATATTCCACAACCAATCGAGGGAGATATTCCTGTATAGTATATAAGAAAGTAAAGAGCAAGAAAGGGTTATAAATGGTAAACAATACCATACTATGACCCTTTTTTACATGTATCTCGGTCGTACCCCCAATATATTATTTCCCTTTAATAATCAATCAAACATAGCGCACGCAGCAGCGCCTAAAGTTGAATATTTAGGGAAAGTAAGTTATTCATATTACACTGTTGGTAAGTTCAAGGTGAACGGCCAATATGCATTCTGTGTAGATCATGATAAATCAACTCCGCCAACTGGAAGTTCTTATACAGGGGGTAATGTTTACAATAACGAAAGTATTAGAGCAATTCTTTATTATGGTTATGGTGGTCAGGGGAACGTTGTGGGTACGAGTGATGCAGCATTAGTCGCTACATCATTAGCACTTGATACCGTTATGAACGGGAATACCTCTTCAGGAAGATCCACTGTCCCAGGCTATGATACTTTAATGAGTCATGCATCAAAGAAAGATGCCCCAAGTACTTCAGCATCTTTCAGCATAACAAAAGCAAGTACTACTATATCAGGAAGTGTACAAAAGTCTGAAACAATAAAGTTCAATGCAGATTCAAGAAATTCAATTACATTAAGAGTTCCTTCAGGAGTAACACTTCACTTAGGAAGCAGCACTTACACAAACCGTAATGTGACAATCAAAGGAGGTCAATCTTTCTATTTAACTGCCCCTTTAAGCTATGGTAGTGATGTAACATTTAGCAATATAAAACCTTCTCTAGGACCATATCAGGCTATTTTATTTCTACCATCCAATGGTTCTTATCAGAGGTTGGGCCAAGGGTTAATAACAGATCCCCAACCTTTGAAAACATTAACTGTTGATTTTCAAGTAAGACAAAAGAAAATTACAGTTCAACACATCGATAAACACACGAATAAGCTACTAACTAGCGAATCGTACACCCGAAATATTGGTTCTAGTTACAGTTTTTCTCCAAAAAGTAGTATTACAAGTGGCTCAAATAAATACTTACCTGTCGATAACAAAAGTCAATCAGGAACACTAGGTAATAGTGATATTACTTTGAAGTTTTATTACAATTTAGAACGAACGGTAACTGTAAGGCATATCGATGCTCGGGATGATCGATTAATTGCTTCTGAGAGTTATAAAAAGCTAAGAGGTCAAACTTATAGTTACGGTCCAAGAACAGATCTTAAAAAGGGGAGTTACACATATAGGCCATTATCTACAGCTAAGAAGACCGGAACAATAGGGGCAAGTAATATTACGATTGATTTTTATTATGATGTTCCTTTAATTAAAACAGGATTAGAAAAAATTCAAGTTTTTACTGCGCCAGCTAATGAAGGGCTGCCTGTTAAAGTCAATTTATCAAAGGAAAATATCTACCCTGAAAATAATAGCGACATGGCCAGTGCGAAATTAAATGTAGCTTTATATGATGGAAGTACTAAAATTGCTTCAAATACTTATACAGCAAAATCTCTTCCTAAAAGTATTGATTTTAAGGTTCCATCAAGTTATTTATCAGTAGATCAGAAAAAGGCTTATACAGTGAAGCTTGAAAGCTATTCGAAAAATGAAATTGATGTAATTTCAAATGCTTCTGCAATAACAACAGATGGCTATACATCATCACAAAAGACTCTCAATACAAACAACACTTCACTCTCTTTTACAGGGGTTGTATTTTGCAAGAAAAAAATGCAGAGTCGCGCAAGACTTTTTGCAGAGTTTTGCCACCCGATTTCAATACCTATCTAGCCTTAGACAATGCGTTTGATAGTCTATAACTTCCACCATTGAACGTTAGGACGTGTGCGTGGTGAATTAAACGATCTACTAAAGCAGCTGTTAATCTTGAGTCAATAAATATACGGTTCCATTGACTAAATTCAAGATTCGAAGTAATAATTAAGCTTTTCTGTTCATACCATTCTGCAATTAGTTGAAACAATAGTTCTGATCCTTCCTTACTGAACGGTAGATAGCCCATTTCGTCCAAAATAATTAAATCTACCTTTTCAAACCTTTTTCTAAAGGAAGCCAGTTTATCCTGTTTTAACGCCTGTTCTAATTGTTCAATGAGGAGAGAAACACGATAGAATCTCACCTCATATCCCACTTCACATGCTTTTCTTCCTAATCCTGTTGCTAAATGGGACTTTCCAGTCCCTGGTGATCCAATTAATACGACATTCTGCTTTTGCTTGATAAAGTCTAGGCTCATTAAACCATCTTTATCAATTTGTGTTGGAAATCGGATTCTCTCGTTCCATTCATAATTGCTTAAACTCTTAGAATCTAAGAATTTGGCGTTTTTTATAAGGCGCTGTACCTTTGCTTTATCACGTAAACGAAACTCTTCCTTAAATAACGCTTCTAAATACTGTGTCGGAGAGTCAAATGGAATTGTTTCGTAAATTTCCGAAACATAGGCTAACCTTAATGACTTACACATTGAACGGATAGTGTCGCTCATCATTACTCACCCCTTTCTAGTGGTGCCAAAGAATCATATTCCGACCAATCTAGCCCAAAGGGATTCTCATTCTTCCCAGAAATTAAATCATAAAATTCCTCATTAATTCTCTTCATATCATGTGTTACAAGTAAGTTAACTAATTCTAATAATCTTTCTTTACGAACCACTAAATCATCAACCATTAAGTAATCATTAACTCGACCCGGTAGGTATTTTTGATACCTTGAATAAGGTACTACTCTTGGTTTTCGAATCCAATCTTTGAAGATAGATACCCACGGAATAGCCCGTTTTTTGTTCATGTACGATCTAAAATCTTCTAATAAAATTTCCCCGTCGGGGGAAACAGCTTTAAATTTATCCCAATATAATACGAAATATATAAATGGATAATTTGATGCTTTAGGAATATGTATTAATGTGCTATCAATCTTGGCTTCATTAAACTTATTCACCTTTGCTTCAACTTCTTTAAAGATTGGATAATCTTCCGTTGGCAACTCCAGTAAAAAGTCCTTCTCTATATTCCAGAGGTCCTCAATCATTACTTCTTTTTCATAGTGAAGTCTTTGTCTATCATTTTGGAGCTGTTTACGAAGTGTTTCCGTTAAATCTTCAAAACTATTCATGACTGGAGATGTTGTAAAGAAGTTATATCGAATATAACCTACTTTGTTTTCCACACTACCTTTTTCATGACCACTGCGTGGGTTACACACCTGAACTTCAAATCCATAGTGATTTTGAAATTGGATAAAGGCATCAGTTAATTTTGCCTCTTCAGTTTTTGATCTTACTTTTTTAACAGCCGGAGTTAAATTGTCAATTCTAATTCTCCTAGGAACTCCCCCAGATTGAGTGAATAAGAGTTTCAATCCTTGAAGAAAACATTCTTGATTTTCAGATGGTAATGGGGCAGCGAATGCGGCATTACTATGCGGGTACGACATAACTAAAACATGTGTATCGATAAACTCCCCATCTTTAACAACCTCCATTACCCCGAAGTCTACTTGTGCTTCACTAGGAGGATGTTCCAATCGGTCATGTCCTTTATCTATTTCTTCGTTATGACTATTCTCCCAGTCAGATATAAAGTAACAGACCGTACGATAAGAGCCTTTGAAGCCTAACCCCAGTAGTTCATTAAATATTTGCTTCTTGGTTCGGCGTAACTTTTTCTTTAATTTGCTATCTTCGAATAGCCAATCTGAAACTATTTCTCCCCATTTATCTGTATACATCATTCCATTTGATTGTTTAATCTTAGAATCTGGTAACTGATCCTCGTCAGCATATTTCTTGGCAGTTCTCCAATTAATCCCTAATGTTTCCTTTATCTTTGTTATAGATAAGCCTTTTTTGTTTCTTAGGTGTTTGATACAATTAATATCAGACATTGCTAGCATCCTTTCATGTTCCTCCACTCTGTATTGATTCGACACCATTACAGTAGAGGGACTTGGGGTGGCTGGCAAGTCTTTTTTTTTGCACCTATTAAATAAGTGCGGAACTCTGCATTTTTACTTTGCAAAGCTCTGCACTTCTATTTTGCAATACACAGGGGTAATTATGACAGAGAGAGAAGTCGGAAAGAATATGGTTGTTTTTAACGAGAATTTACAAGTTAACTTGAAGAAGTTAGATAAAAAATTAACAGGATATGGATTTGAATACCCAATTGATGTTATATACAAAAATGATCTTGGACAAAAATTCACCAGTAAGTTTGAATTTCACGTACCAAAATCTTTAGTTGATTCTTATTTGACATATCCAGTAAGTAACAATCATTACAAAATCAGTTTTGATGAAACTAGCCACAATGAGAGTAAAAATCAATCGGTGCTAACAACAACTAAGCGATTTGAACTACCAAAAATAAACATTGAAAAAAGAACTGGTTATCTTTTCTCTAATTCACAGGTTGCTGGCAGAGATAGCCGAATAAAATATGACATTATCGATGGGGGACGAAAGTTTTACACTCCGATTTGGGGGGATCTTGGAACCTATCAGTTAGAAGCGAAAAACGTTGATCCTTTAGGTGTTCATAAAATTAGCGTGTCAATGAAACAAAACCTTGAAATCTATGCTTATATGTATGGACATATGGATTCTAATACTGGAAAGCAAGATGCCATTTATTTAAGACCAATTAATGCGGATGATCCTAAATATCCGGATAACTGGACAGCTGAAGATAAAAGACGTTTTGAAGAGTGGAATCGAAATTAAAAGTAAAAGGCCTAGAAAATTCAAATTCTAGGCTTTTTTTATTGGAGGAATAAGATGAAAGATTTCCCTTTTATGATCTTAATCATGTTCTTCGGCCTGTATCTTGTCTTGTTTACCTGCCATTATAAAATTGAAGAATTTCGGTATAATTCTCTAATTCTATCAATAACTGAGACTGCTAAAATAGCAGGTTTTCAAAGTTTAGATAATAGTGTCAGGGCCGAGACTGGTACTGTTGAAATTACAAGTGAGAATTTTGAAATGAGTTTCGAGAAAAAATTTCGAGATACTGTAAATGTGAAACTTGAAAATCCTAGATATTCTTACGATTACCTGAAAGCCGAAGACGGTACTATTATGGCTATAAGAGTTGTTGTTAAAGACGAGAGAGACAATCAATATCAAGCTACTTATATATCAGACATAGGAAATCGTTAAAGGAGGACGTAATGAAGAAAATTTCTGAGGATATTTTAAAAGACATAATCAATGATTTGAAAATAATTAATCCGGAATTGATGCTAGAGGCTTTTACTGATCCTATCGCCCGGGAAGCTTTAAAAAAGGTTATGCAAAATGATCTTCCAAAACGCCATAATGTCATTTTGAGAACTGAAGAACATATCGATTATGCTCTATCTGAGATTGTTGGCCTAGGAGTAATTGAAGAAATAATTAAAGATCCTTCAGTGACGGATATAAGTTATAACGGAACCGAATTAATCGTTAATACAAACAATGAAAAGTATGTGTATGACGAGCAAATTAGCGAAAACTACATTATTAAATTGATTCAAAAGTTTGCAAATGCAGTAGGGAAAGAGTTTACTCCTAAAAATCCAATATTGGATGCTTCATTAAATAATTTGCGTATCAATGCTGTTCACAAAAGCTTATCGCCTTTTGGTACTACAATGGCTCTTCGTTCTTCAAAAGCTGAAGCTATACTGAATGAAGGGAATTTTAAAAACTTTGCTCCTGAATACATGCTAGATTTTTTTGAAGCAGCAATTAAATCTCGCTGTAATATCATCATAGCAGGAGAGACAGGAACAGGAAAAACAGAGTTACAAAAATTCCTTGTTAGATATATAGATTTCGAAGAGAAGATAGTTAATATGGAAGACACTTTAGATAGTTATCTTAAAGAATTGTATCCTGATAAAGATATTCATAGTTGGCTTACTTCCCAATCTATTAGTTTTACTGACTTAATTAGAGCTGGTTTACGTAATAACCCTGTATGGATGCTTGTATCTGAAACACGTGGAAAAGAGGCCTACGAAATGCTTCAGGCGGTTTTATCAGGGCATAGAATTATTACAACTTTACACTCTGTTGATGCCAGGGCAATTCCAAAACGATTTATCAATATGATGAAGATTGGATATACCATCGATGAAGAATCTGTTTTAGAAGATATTTATAACTACTTCCAATTAGGATGCCATATTGAAAAGGCTCAAATTGAAGGAAAGGTTGTTCGATATTTGAGTGAAGTTGTAGAACTTAGACCGGATAAAACAGCCGTTACAGTATTCAAGCAGATCAAAAGAGGAGATGAGTTAATCCCAGTTATTGGAGAAATGAGTGATGAATTTATCCAAAATTTATTGAAGTTCGGTTGTGAAATACCAACTCTCGGAAAGGAGGAAGTTTTAGATGGCCAAGAAGAAAAAGTATACGCTTGATGAAGTAAATGCTCTTCGTATAGCTTACGGAAATCCTTTGCAAAAAAGAGAACTTGTCTCTACTCTTCTAATCCCTTTCTCAATTAGCGCTCTTTTTACATTTGCGCTTTTCTATTATTGGTGGTTAGCCCTTATCGTTGGGGTAGTTGCTATGATTTACGCATACAAAATTATGATGCCTCAAAACGCAAAAAGAGCTTATGAAGTAAATGCATTCCGAGAAAGAAATAACTTTGTAAATAACATTACGCAAATGCTAACCAATCAGGAAAGAACAGTTTTGGATGCTCTAAAAACAGTTACAGAAAGGGCCAATGGAGAGTTTAAAGAGGACCTTCTTGTATTGCAAGCTTCATTAGTTGATGCGAACGCAAAGGAGCAGCAAGATGCCTTTCAAGTTTTATCCGACAAATACAAAAACGATGTAATCTTTGATTTATTTGTAGAACAATTAGCAACGGCCTCCATAGAAGGCCGTTTTTCTATGGAAACATTAAAAGATATAAAATCCTATCACAATCAAGTAAAGAAAAAACAAGATGATTTTATGGCCAAAAAACATAAAGAAGCTTATAACTTCAAATTCATTGTAACAATCGGCCTTGTATTAATTATGGCAATAACATTTAGTTTTGGTTGGGATCAATTTGTAAATGTCTATGCTAGAAATCCGATTGGATGGGTGACTAGCGCAGCTTATTTAATTATAGTCGGAGGCTATTTTCTTGCATTCAGAAAGAAACTGGTTGACGACAATATTATGGAGGTGAACATATGAGCGAAACTACTATCGAGGCAAAACCTAGTATATGGCTTCGTGTTGCTGAACACAATCTTTACGATATGTGTAAGGAAATGGGATTTACCGAGGAACGGTTTATTAAGTATCAAAAGAAAAGATTCTTTAGAGCCGTCCTGTTTGGCTTCCCATTAATAATAGCAGCTTTCTTCTTTCAGTGGTGGTGGTCTTTAGCTGGCTTAGCGATAAGTGGTTTTCTGTGGTGGAATGAATATAATCGTGCCAAAAAATTTTATGGGAATTTTAATTTTGAGAAACAACTTCAATTTTCAAAATTCACAAGGATGCTAATCCCTTTTTTATTACAAACGGATGCTACCCTTTACAGTGTATTTACTAGATTATTAGACCGTTTAGAGCCAGGCCATGTTAAAAACTCTTTGGAGCGTTTGTTAATTGAAATGAATGAATTTCCAAATTCAGAAGAGCCGTTTGTACGTTTTGCAAAAGATGCCTCCGGTACAGATAGTTCAATTTTATTTATGACAACTTTGTATGACTTTCATCAAAATACTTTTGACCATTCAATCATTATGGAACTTGGCCAGCTATCAAGTGAACAGCTGTTTGAAGGTGTTGACGAAATTATTACTTATAAGCTTCGAAAATTTTCAATGTATCCAACAAAATTAACAATGGCCAGCTTTGTTATTACGTTAGGTTATGCAATATGCATGATTTCAGAAGCTTTCTCTACTGGATTACTATGATAAGGAGGTAGGTTCTATGTTAGAAAGTTCAACCATGGAAATGGGGAAGCTTTACATTTCTTTGTTTATTATCTTTTCTATGGTATCTCTAGCGTTATTTTTCTCTGAAATCAATCACGCTAATGATTTTAAGCAGTATGTAAATTATCAAATAGAAAGGAATGGTGGTCTTACCGGGGAAGCGATTGAAAAAGTAGAAGCCTACAATCAGGACCATTTTAAAGGTAAATTTAAAATCCAAAGTCCACAAATGAATCAGCAGTTTTCATTTGGAAAAGAAGTAGATTACACCATTAATTCAACACATAAATTTTTCTTTTTACCTTTATTAAGTAAAAATATTTCAGTTAAAGGATCAGCAATATCTCAAATAAGATAGTTTCCTGGGTTTATACTTTCCCTTCTAAAAAAAAGTGAAAAAATTTAAAAAACAGGAGTGGTAATTAATGTTAGATCAAAACACAGATCGTACGTATTGGATGATTGGAGCAGTTGTTGTCGTTGCTATTTTAATAGGTGCTTCTAAAGTAGCTTTTCCGGACCTTTTTAATAAAGTAATTACTAAATTTACTTCAACATTAACAGCAGGTTTTGCTCAATTTCCTATCGATTCTATTATGAGTTTCTTTCAATAAATCATGCTTGAACAAAACACAGACCGGACTTATTGGCTAATCGGGATGGTCTTGGTTGTGGCTGGCTTAATTGGCTTGTGTTCTATAGCATTTCCGGAAATCAACGATTTGGTAATTACTAGATTTAAAGGGATGGTACCGAAATTTTAAAACTAATAGGAGGTGGTGCTTGGATTTTTATATATGTACTAAAGAGAAAATGGCCAATCTGTAATAGAGAAAAGAGAAGGGGTATTTTAAATGGTGAAAGGTTCAAAAAAAATTTCAAAACTTATTCTTACTGCAGGATTAACAACAGCTATCTTGGTTCCAACTGTAGCAAGCGCAGCTGGAGCTACACCAAGCCAAGTTTTCAAAGAGTTTGATAGTTTTAGATATAATTTCACCCTGGATTTAAGGAACAGTACAGAGCGTCAAATCACTGGTCTAAACAATAAAGCCAAAGATTTAAATAAGGATTATCAATTGATTGAGGAAAGGGCTAACAATCAGATTAAAGAGTTAGAGAAGGCTCGTTCGTCAGAAGTTACCAAACTCACGAATAGATTGAAAAATGCACAAGCTGCTAAAGGGGTAGCGTCAGGGAAATGCGGATTTACAACGGTAAGCATTTGATACAAGTCTTATGAGACAGTCAGAAGTCATTTAAAACGCTAATTTCATTATGTCTCAATAAACTCTACTCTATTGGAATTGTGAAGTGA
>NZ_NUMC01000056.1:0-2490 GCF_002577655.1 Bacillus sp. AFS040349
CATTCTACTTGACGGTCACAGCACGTCGGCTTTTTCAAAACCTCTATATCAAAAACTTCTAATTTTTAATATATCTTTTTTATTGGTTCCTTCACTAAATTCCCTAAATAAATCTTCAGATTGACAGGCCGAAAAACTTTAAAAAATATAAAATATTAATTATGAGTTCAAATATTAAAGTTTAGTAGTTATTATGTTTTAAATGATTTACTCTTTGTATTTTTAGAACTTGAGTGGATAAACAATTTTTCATAATTGTTATGAAGGGAGAAAAACATCAAGATGAGCAAAACACTTATACTAACAGAAAAGCCTTCTGTAGCTAAAAATATAGCAGATGCACTAAAAATAAAAAGTAGACAGGATGGTTATTTTGAGGGCAACGATTATATTATCACATGGGCTTTTGGTCACCTATTACAGTTATTTGATGCAAAAGATTATGATGAGAAAATGGCAAAATGGAGAACAGAAAACTTTCCATTTATTCCTGATAAATTTAGATATAAGGTGAAATCAAATCAAAAAAATCGTGATAAAGAAGATTTAGGCGCAAAAAAACAATTGAAGATCATATATAGTCTAATTAAAAGAAATGATGTTACTAATCTTATATCTGCGTGTGACTATGATAGAGAGGGACAAATTATTGGAGATACGATCTTATATAAGATAAGACATGGTAAAAAGGTTTATCGTTTACTATTAAATGAGTGGACACCGAATGAAATACTAAAGGGTCTTAATAATATAATATCCAATGATGAGATGATTCCTTTAAGAAATGCAGGTATAGGTAGACAATGGGCAGATTGGACAATAGGAATTAACCTTACTTCTATGGCAACTTTAAAATATCAAGAGGGTAAAGGACAAGCACTTAATATTGGACGAGTTTTGCTACCAACTTTAAAGATTATTTATGACAGAGATAAAGAAATAGAAAATTTCGTTCCAGAAGATTATTTTAAACTAAAAGCATTATTTGCAACCCTATCAGGTAGTGAATATGAAGGGATTTATCATCTTAACAATGAGGATAAATTTAAAGATAAACAAATTCTAATGGATATTCATTCCCTTTTGTCTGGAAAAGAGGGAGCCGTATCTGAAAAAAACGTTGAGAAGAAAAATGAATATCCTCCCTATTTATTTAATTTATCCAATCTTCAAGGGTTTATTACGAACAAATATCAGGGCTGGACTTCGGACAAAGTTTTGCGGATTTCACAATCATTGTATGAGAAAAAACTAATTACCTATCCTCGGACCTCAAGCAATTTTTTGGATGAAAGTCTTGTTGAACGGGCAGAAAATGTTTTGAATGTTCTAAAAAAGGGACTGCCTTATGAAAGTGAACTGAGATTTACAAGAACAAAAAGGGTATTTAATAATGAGAAGGTTGAAAGCCACAGTGCCATTATTCCAACGTATTTAGTCCCTAAATCATTGACTAAAGATGAAATGATTGTATATAATGCTGTGAAAAATAGGTTCTTAATGCAATTTATGCCTATAGCGGAATATGAAGAGACTACTCTAACCACAATTGTAAATAATGTAGAGGGAGAATTTTTATCAAAAGGAAGGGTTCAATTAGTCGAAGGTTGGAAAAAGGTTGAGGAAATAGAAACAAAAGAATCCACTCTTCCATTTGTAGAAATTAATGAAAATGTCACTGTCAAAAATCATGAAGTAACAGCAAATAAAACTAAACCACCTAAATATCATACAGAAAAGACTCTATTACGAGTTATGGAAACTTGTGGTAAGAAGTATGATGATAGCGATGATAATGAAATCATGAATTCTATTTTAAATGGATTTAGTATTGGTACACCAGCAACAAGAGCAGAGACCATAAAAAAACTAAAAGATGTAGGATATATTACTACCCACAAAAAATATCTACAATGTACAGAATTGGGGAAACAACTCGTTGAAATGTTTCCGGTAAAAGAACTATTTGACTTAGGGTTTACCGGAAAACTTGAAAAAACCCTTCATGACATAGAAAAAGGTAAGCTTCGTAAAGAGGAATTTTTGAATTTTATTTTTGATTTTACGAATCAGGCAGTTGTAAAGATAAAAGAAGATCAAGGTCCTTCTTTAAAAAAGATTCCTAACAAGAATACTTATGAGAATCTTGGGAGTTGTCCAAATTGTAAACACCCTGTCATCGAAGGTGAGAAAGGTTTTGGCTGCAGTAACTGGAAGAATGGTTGTAAATTTGTCATTTGGAAAAATGATAAATATTTAGCATCTATGAAAAAGAAACCAACTAAAACAATGGTTAAAAGTCTCTTGAAAAATGGAGTCGTTTTGGTTAATGGATTAACAAGTAAAAAAGGTAAAAAATTTGATGCAAATTTACGATATGAAAAAAACTCTGAAAACGACTATTATAGTTGGAAGATGGAGTTCGATAAATAGTATTGGTATAGATAGAGATGGGTTAGTAAAAAACCCATCTTTTTTCTGTGAAAATAA
>NZ_NUMC01000057.1:0-33974 GCF_002577655.1 Bacillus sp. AFS040349
AATCTTTTGACACTACCTTATTTAGTAATCCAAGGAATATATATGATTAATCAATCCTGCTTTTTCTCTGATATAATTTTGGCCTGATCATTCTCGTAAGCTATCACATAATTCACAGAAGTTGAAGTAGTTTCTTGACCACTACCTGTTCTTTTCACAATCTCAAGGACTGTTTCAACGATTATTTGTTCTTCTTTTTTTACCGTTTTTAATTCTTTAATAGTTATAGATAAAATATTCAAATACTCTTTACGAAATGATTGATAATCTACATTTGACTGCCATTCACTTCCTAACAAGGAATAAGCAGTGACAAAATCATTAAAGGTTATACTCTCAATGAAGTAGCTAATTAAATAATCTGATGTTTCTATAATCTTATTTTCGTCTATATCAACGGCTGCGTCAATAGAAGGTTCAACAGGAAGGTTCTTCATAGGTGTTTCTGACCAACTATTAACAAGTGGTAATACTGCACTAATTGGGAGGCTAAACCCGATATTTCCTTGCTCAATTCTAGCGGAATTAATGCCTATAACAGCTCCAGTTTGCCTGTCAATCAGCGGACCTCCACTATTACCTGGAGCAATGGGTGCAGATATTTGATACACATCTTCATAAATATACGGATCAACACTTAGTTCTCTGTCCGTTCCACTAATAATTCCAGTTGTAACCGTATTTTGAAAACCTAATGGACTACCTAGTGCCAATATTTCATCGCCAATTTCTAGTTTGGTATTTGGTGATAAACTTAAAGGCTCCACATCCTCTAAACCTTCAACTCGAACGACCGCTACATCAGTTTCTGTACTTATTCCAATTACTTTTCCATCGAAGCCTTTTGCATCGGTTGTTCTAACTTTTACCTCACTAGCACCACTAACAACATGTGCATTCGTAATAATATCACCTTTATCATTATATAAGAAGCCAGATCCAACCGTACCATCATTTAATTCAACCATCACAACTTTCTTTTGAGCCTCACGAATAATTTCCTTTATCTCAGGAACAGTTTTATCATTATTTGAATCTTCAACTTTGTTTAAAATCGTTGATTCAGAAAATACATTTTTTGTTGTTTGTTCTTTTATATAAAAATAGCCAAACCCACCTGCTATCCAAATTAGAAGGGATACTATGATACTATATATCACTCTCTTATTCATAAATTATCCTTTCTTCTCTTCTAATAACCATGAAATATTCATAATGTTAACTTTTGCATTTTCTTTTGTTGAATAAGTCACATGTTCAAAATCACCAGTTTCACCTGGCTCCAGCTTATTTGGAAACACATTTGTTTTACCAGACTCTAATTCCTTTCCTTTTTCATCGCTAACTGTAAACTCAATAACAATTGAGTGCACTGTTTCAGTCCCATTATTATTTACAGAACCATTAATATATGCATCACCATATTTATCAACTTTTATATTGACTGCTGTTAATTCCACGGCTTTTGTAAGATTATGTTGTTCTTCCATTTTAGCGGCTTGAAGAGCTTTATTAATTCGTTCTTGTTCAGCTTGTTCAAAACCGGTCTTTTCCTCTATTATCCGATCTTTTAGTGATAGCAGTTTCTCATTATTGACAACATACTGTAATGCCTCATCTACTACATTTAACGCTTGGTTAAAATGTTTATTCGCCAAGTTTTCTTCAGCTTTAACCGAACTAATTGTGACCATTTTCGTATAAATCTGTTGTTTTAATTCAGTAGCTTCTTGTAATTCCAACGAATAAAAAGTGGCCAATTTATCAGCCAACTCATCTATAGATTCTAGCTTATTTATTTCTTCCTTCATTTCCCCAACCTTGACAGAAGTTTCGGCTTGTTTAATTTCGTGACTAAGCTTTACAAATAATGGTGATCGATTCGTACCCATTTGGCGCTTAAGTAAATCAAGATCCCTTTGAGCACTTTCATATTGTTCATCCATTATTTTTTTTTCAACTTCCGTAAGATCCTCGTTTAAATCCATAATTGTTAAAAGTAATTTTTTCTCATTTAATAGAATATCGTAATTATTACGATATGAAAGACCAGTTTCTACAAAATCTAATGCTTTGTTATACTCCCCTGCTAAAGCAGCTTTTTCTGCTTTTTCTTGATAAGTAATGACATTTCCATTTACTTTAGTTTCATGAGAATAAACAAATATTAGAACAAAGAGAACCGATAAAAAACTTCCTACTGGAATTAAGAAGCTTAGTAAATAAGTTTTTTTGTTTATTGATTTATGATGATCATTTCTTCTTTTCCCACAATGGGAACAATAATTTGCATTTTTTTCTATAAAACTAGCTCCACAGTTTATACAAAACAATTATAACCCTCCCACTCTAATTTCAGAGTTAGAGCTTACTAATACGTCGTCTAATAGATACATTTTTTCAGGCATCTATTAATCTATCTATTTATTCGACATACTATTCTATAAGTATACATGTTTCAACAAGATCATTCTAGGTTTTAACCTGGGGGTAATTCGTACCATTTTTCAGTATAAAAAAATAATGCTGTAAAGAACTAAACTTCCCATAAAAGGCTATAAGGTCTAACATTTGAAGTTAGACCTTACGGCAGTGGAACATATAATGTAAATGTGATGTCATCTTTTTCTAAATTAAAGCTTTCAGCTCTTGCACTTAAACCACTCTTTAATGTTAATTGGTCAAGATGAATATCAATCAATTTTTCACTTGGATCTATTACCACATACTTAGGAAGATCATAATAAGTATTCATATATTTCAGTACATAAGACACAGGAAGCTTCAACTGTCCTATTGACAATTCATTAACCAATAACTGAACATTTCCATCAGATTTAACTTTCGGTTCCAGAATTAACTTCATGTCAATATCTTTATTAAAAGCTTTTACAACTCCATACACGTTTACTTTATCTTCAAATTCCACTCGATATTGTAAATTTTGCTGACCTGTTTCCTGTTCTAAATAGTGATTCACTAAATGAGTCAAGTCACTTTTCTGGGTTTTAATAAGAAAAGGGACAGTTCCTTCCTTACTAACTTTCGTGTTTTGTGCGCTAGGTTTTTCGGTTGGAATTAATGAAGAAACTGTCACGAACAAAAGAAACAGTACGTTAATCCCAGCTAGAACAAAAAATGAAATTTTCCACCTTCTCATTACATCACTCATTTCTACCTATTCATTAAAGGATACTTCTGCTTTAGATATAGAATCATATACTCGCTCAGCTATTAATGTATACCCGCTTTCGTTAGGATGAAATTCATCTTTGTACAATAGCTTATTGTCTACTTCAGAAGTAGAGAAAATATCTTCAACAGATACAAATATCCCATTTTTATCTTCCGTTATCATCTGTTTTGAAACTGAGTTCCACTCATCGATAATTTGATCGATTTCCGTTATATTAGGAAGCATATATTTAAAAGGATTATAAAGGCCAACAAATACAATTTGTGCATCTGAATTATAAGATCGAATTGTTATAATAATATTACTTAATCTTTCCTCGTAAAGTTTTTGCTATGCTCTAAACGGTTGAAAGTCCAATGAGAAAATATTCTGTCGAACAACATTCATAATGTCATTTCCACCAATAGTCATAACAATCATATCTGCTTCCTTAATGGATTCAATTACTTTATCATTTGTTAACTTTTTTTGGAGATTAGATGTTTTATGTCCCTTTACCCCGTAATTTTCAACCAAAACTTCTTTAATGTGATCTTGCTCTTCCAACATTTCAGTCACTC
This sequence comes from Bacillus sp. AFS040349, assembly GCF_002577655.1. NCBI lineage: Bacteria > Bacillati > Bacillota > Bacilli > Caryophanales > Bacillaceae > Bacillus > Bacillus sp. AFS040349. The sequence goes on from NZ_NUMC01000057.1 coordinate 3,757, forward strand.
TGCCAACATAACCACCCAACTCTGCTCCGTCGCCAACTCCCTTTGTTAAAGAATCACCTATCCCAACTACCTTCATAGTTTTAGGAAAAAAATCTTCAGCAGGGGTTTCCTTTTCGCTTAGTGACACAGGTTTATATTCTAGTTTTGCAGCAGGCTGATTTATACAACCAGTTAAGCACAAGCCAATTATACTAAACAATACAAGCTTTTGGAGCATACAATCACCCCGTTATTTAGTTTCAAAAAAACATTATATCATGTCACCATGGATAAAAGCCTTTTAAATCATGAAAAAGAGTTAGCTTTTAAACTTTTAACTTTATTATATCTTATGAAAAAAGACTCCTTATGGAATCTTTTTTCATGGCTTATCTTTTGTTTATTCCTGGCTTATTGCTTTTATATCTGCAATCATTTGATCATATGGTGGATTTTCAACACCATTGTAATCTTTTAGCACCGTTCCATTTTGATCAACTAAATAAAAATAAGTACCATGGATCACTTGTTCTGTACTTTCTGGCTTTTGAACAATAGTCTTAAAGCTTTCTTTTGCAAATTCTTCAATTTCCTTTTGTGAATATCCCGTTAAAAAATCCCAGTTTTCAAATGAAATTGAGTAAGGCTCTGCAAACTCTTTAAGTTTATCAGGAGTATCAATTTCTGGATCAACACTAAAGGAAACAATCCTTGTATTAAGCCCTTCATTCTCTAGTATCTGTTGAAGCTCCGTCATGTGCGCTGTCATTGGTGGACATACTGTGTCACAGCTAGTAAAAATAAAATCAGCTACCCACACCGTTCCTTTTAAATCCTCCAATGATACTTGATCATTGTCTTGGTTTGTATATTCAAAGGATTGAACTTCATAATTAAGTGGGTTTTCAATTGGTGATTTTTGTCCGCAGGCACTTAAAATAAGAATAGTGGCTCCGATCAAACTCCATAAAATTTTCTTTTTCATTAACACCTTCACCCTTCTGTTTCGTTCATAATGAAAAGTTTATCAAAATACAACATAAAGGGGAAGATGAAATGATGTGAAGCTTTTTTGAATAATTATTAAACTTATTGCCATTTATAAAGGTATCGTATACATTCTCAATATAGAATTGGTAATCAAATTTTATCGCAATTGAATGTATAGGATACTTTTCGAGCTCTTTATAAGGCCTGAAATCTCCAATGCTCTGCCCTCTCGCCACACCATCTTCCGTACTGATTTTTACAGGCTTATCAACAAATTGAAAATGGTTACTATTTTTTACTGCCCAGAGTGTTAACAAGTCATGCATTGGTCCACCCGAAATGGAGGGATCTCTTTTTTTATACCATTCTGAATAATGGGTGATAATCGGCTTTAATAATTGACCTACACTATCGCCTGTTCTTTTAAAATATTGGTCAAGTTGATTTATGATGTTATCAGGAATAATTGCATAATTCGTTACATTAAGAGGAAATATCTTTACTTTTTCTACATTACTTATTACTAGATTTGCTGCGTAATGATCACTATAGAAATTTGCTTCAGCAATTGGGGTTGCATTACCTGGAAAAAGGAATGCACCGCCCATAATATAGAACTCTTTGACTTGCGATAGAAAATTCGGATATAAAACAATTGCTGTTGCTAATGATGTTAAACGACCAACATTAACAATGCTAATTTCATTTGGATATTGATTAATAACGGTTAAAATCTCATGAAAGTTCTCAAATTCAGGTATCGGTTCGCTCAAATCAGGCGTAATCGGACCAAGTCCATATTCACCGTGAATTTCAGGAAAATAAGTAGGTTGTTCGCCAGTTAACGGTCGATCTGCACCTCCAATAATAGGGATATCTGTCAGCTGGGTAATTTCTTGAATATATCTTGCTGTTATCGTGGCGTTTTTCTTTGAGATATTTCCGTAGTCAACAACAATTCCAACAATATCAATACTTTTACTATAATAAGCAAAAAGTAAAGCAACAATATCGTCAATTCCAAAGTCTCCGATAAACAACACTTTTTTACCGATGATTCAACACCACCTGTTTTGAGTGATTAGCTAATTTAAATACTTCATTGCACTTTACTGTTCTTTTTATAATAATTATGCGTAATTTTTAGCACGATGTCTTTTTATATTTTGACCCATTACAAATGGGTTTTCTATATATTTGAATCAAATGCCATGAAGAACTAAAAAAGACCCAGACAATCCCCATAAAAAATGGTCTTGTCTTGGTCAAATATTTACTCTGCAAAAAACATAAAACCTACTGCACCCGGTCCCGTATGTGTTGAAACAACAGGTGTTGTAAATGAGATATCTACCATGCAATTCGGACTAATTTCAAGAACAGCTTGCTTTAGTCTTTGAGCAAAATCATGTGCGTCGGCATGGGCAATGCCAACTGCTTTAACAGTTTTCCCTTTTACATCTTCTGCAAATTGTTTGGCTAAGTATTTTACTGCCTGAGATTGACTTCTAACTTTTCCAACTGGAGTATAAAGCCCATCTTGTAATTTTGCTATTGGCTTAATATTGAGTAAGGAGCCTATTAAAGCTTTTCCACGACCAATCCTACCACCCTTCACAAGATTTTCCAGTGTGTCTACACTTAAATAAAGTCTTGTTTGATCACGAATTTCAGCTATCCTATGAAGTATTTGTTCTTTTGAAGAACCTTCTTTAGCCATTTTTGCTGCTTCCAAAACTTGAAAACCTAGTGCCTTAGAAATAAACATTGAATCAAGAACTGTTACATCAGCTTCGGCCATTTGAGCAGCCGATTGAGCTGATTGGACTGTCCCACTTAAGCCTTTTGTCATATGAATAGAAATAATTGAACTCCCATCCTCGCTAAGCTCCTCATACACTCTTAGAAACTCCCCAGCAGGTGGTTGTGAACTCTTAGGTAGTTCAATAGATTGATTCATCATTTTTATAAAAACGTCTGGAGTAATGTCAACTCCGTCTGTAAACTGTTTATCATCTATTGTAATGGACAATGGAACAACCGTAATATCATATTCTTCTATCAAATCTTTTCTCATATCTATTGTTGAATCAGTTACAATTTTAATTTTTTGCAAATCCTCACATCCCTAAAAAGTCTACCTACTATTATACCCCCATTAAAGGCACATTCAATGAAATTATTTCTTATCTTTTAAAATTATATGCGACTTCAAACCTATTGATTGGTATATTGTCCATGTGTTTTATTCCGAAAGAATAAAACATTGAGTAATAATTTAAGTATTTTAAAACAAAAAAAGAGAACCAGACACTCCTGGTTCCCTCCTAAGCATTGTTTTTTAATATACTACTTCCAAAGATAGCCTCGTAATCAGGCCATTTCAACACTTTTTTCAAGTAATCTTTAAAAGAATAAATACTTCTTGGATTTATCTGTGTTTGGATAATGGATATAAACTTCTGTAAACGGATTTGAAGCATGAAACGGTTTTTGTTATCCTCCTCCAATACTGGGATATCAGTAATTTTTACCTTCTGTCCACTTGCCAGTTTGAACTCTAGGCTCTTGAATAACAAGTTATCAATCCTCTTTTTTACCCGTTTCCTATATTATAACCCAATTACAATGAGAAGTCTGTCTATTTTTGTCTAATGAAAAGTTTTTTTTCGGCGTTTTCATCGTTGAGATATCAATGTTTTGCACTAACCTCAACTCTTCAGAAGAATACTATTAGATTAAAAGGTGAAATAAATTACTATCCTTATTCACTTCAGTTACAAAAAAACCTTTCTTTTTCATTCTTTTTACAAGAGGTTCATAATCTTCTTTTTGTTTTAATTCAATACCTACCAATGCTGGTCCATTGTCTTTGTTATTCTTCTTGGTATACTCAAAGCGATTGATATCATCGGTTGGCCCAAGTACTTCAACTAAGAACTCTCTTAACGCTCCTGCACGTTGTGGGAAATTCACAATAAAATAATGCTGTAATCCTTCATAAATCATTGAACGTTCTTTGATCTCCTGCATTCTACCAATGTCATTGTTTCCTCCACTTACGATACAAACAACATTTTTACCCTTAATTTCATCTCGTAAAAAATCAAGAGATGCAATTGACATCGCTCCAGCAGGCTCTGCTACAATTGCATTTTCGTTATATAACTCTAAAATAGTTGTACAGATTTTTCCTTCTGGAACAAGCAGAACTTTGTCCAATACATCGTTACAAATAGAAAAGGTTTTGTCTCCGACCTTTTTGACTGCTGCTCCATCAACAAATTTATCAATCTTCTCAAGCGAAACTACTTTGTTTTCTACTCTTGATTGATAAAGAGCAGGTGCACCCTCTGGTTCAACACCTATCAGCTTTGTTGAAGGTGAAATCGCGTGAAAGTAGGTACCAACACCAGAAATTAAGCCGCCTCCACCAACACTTGCTACAACATAGTCAATGTCCACATCAGCATCGTTCAATATTTCTACTCCTACGGTCCCTTGTCCAGCAATTACATCTACATCATCAAAAGGGTGAATGAAAGTACGGCTCTCTTCTTCACTGCTAATCATTGCCTTTTGATATGCATCATCAAACGTATCGCCGGTTAAAATAATATCAACGTATTCTTTACCGAACAGTTCAACTTGAGAAACTTTCTGACGAGGAGTTGTTGACGGCATAAAAATTTTCCCATGGATTTTTAATTGACGGCAAGAGTATGCAACACCTTGTGCATGATTTCCAGCACTAGCACATACGATACCATTCTTTGTCTTTTCAGGATCAAGCTGCTTAATCTTATTAAAGGCACCTCTGATTTTAAATGAGCGAACAACTTGTTGATCTTCTCGTTTTAAGTAAACATTACACTCATATTTTTCAGAGAGTTGTTCATTTTTTTGTAATGGAGTATGTGTTACAACATCTTTAAGTAAATGATGCGCTTTTAAAATATCTTCCACAAAAACATTTTGCAATTCATTGATTGTTTGTTTCATTGTCACGGTCCTTTCAACTGCTTGTTAATTTGAAATTATATCATGAATATTCAAAATTTAAAGGAAATATCAAAAAGTTTTACATAATTTTTAATTTTATGTCTCATAGATAGATGAACTACAAGCAATAAGCTGACAAACCTTCAAAAGAATGAAAAAATTATTTACACAAAAACTTTTATGAGGTGATAAAATAATGGAATATGAAATAAAAAATAAGGAAGGTGCAATTCCTTGTTTAATTGTTGCAGATGATGAAAATGGTCGTTACATGATAAGAGAAGCTGACACGAGCGGTGAAGTGTTTAACAGTTCGAGAGAAATGCTTTTTTGGATTTATGAAAATTGGAAAGAACAAGATTTTGAGGACAAACAATTGTTTCATCAAATAGTCTCTTCTTTACAAGATCATGTTCAGCAATCAAAAAGCTAATTTTTCTAGTAAATAAATGATAAATGTCACTATTTCATCTTATGAATGAATGATATAATTTATAAATTATTGAAAAACAATTTCATTGAAAGGAGAAAAGCATGGCAAACACACATACCTTTTCTAAAGGTGAAGAAATAGCAAATTCAATTACGCATGGAATTGGCGGCTTACTAAGCATTGCTGGTTTAGTCATATTGATTATCTTTTCCTCCTTACATGGAAATGCTTGGCATATCGTAAGCTTCACTTTGTTTGGAGTAACGATGGTTTTGCTATATACAGCTTCAACCTTAGTTCACAGCTTTCCAGCAGGTAGAGCAAAAGATTTTTTTGAAATATTAGATCACTCCGCTATTTACTTTTTTATTGCTGGCACCTATACACCCTTTCTTTTTATTGCGGTAAAAGGATGGGTCGGTTGGACATTATTTGGAATTGTTTGGGGTTTGGCAATAGGCGGAACAGTTTTCAAATCATTCTTCGTTAAGAAGTACTTATTCTTTTCTACCATTATGTATGTTGTAATGGGATGGTTAATTGTCTTTGCTTGGAACCACATTATTAGCAACGTACCCTTTAATGGTGTAGTCTTGCTTGTCATTGGTGGAGTATTATATACAGTTGGTGCAATTTTTTACGTTTGGCGTGGTTTTAAATATCACCATGCTGTTTGGCATACTTTTGTTTTAGCAGGTACAGTGCTGCACTTCTTCTCTGTATTATTGTATTTGTTGCCATAATAAAATGGATTTAAAAGGCGCTATCCTTCAGGGTAGCGCCTTTTGCTTTAATCAAATTACTTTGAGTCTTTTTATTAAAAAGAGAAAACTGTAAAAATTCATTTTGTTATAAAAGGTTAAATTACTGTTGTATTTGTATTTTCTCTCTTTAGTAAAGCCCTCTTTGTTAGTAAAACATTTAGTTTTTCAGAACTTAACAGCATTGCTGCAATAATAAGAATAATACAAATTGGGAATATTCCTATTGTTGTATAAGACGCCATGAAACCAAGTAGAGGCGGCAAAAATGTACTTCCTGTATAAGCTACCGCCATTTGATAACCCATAATAGTTTGGGAATGCTTTTTCCCAAAACGTGAAGGTGTCTCATGTAACATACACGGGAATATTGGCGCTAATCCTAACCCGATCATAATAAAACCTACTAAGGAGAAAACCGACGGCAATGGTAGGAATAAAAAGATAGCACCAGTTAATGCTAGTAATTGCCCTGTACGAATGAGACTAAGATTACTAAATTTGAAAGTAATAAAACCTGTTAGAAAACGACCAATTGTTATTCCTGCATAATAAAAGGAAACCCATTGTGCTGCAACTGCTACAGGTATCTCTCTAACATTTACCAAATAACTACTTCCCCAGAGACCAACTGTTGCTTCAACTCCACAATAAAACAGAAAGGATGCCAAAGCCAGTTTTACTCCCTTAATTTGTAAAGGTTTCACTTCATCATCACGGATCAACTCATCTGAATCTACCATTTCTTCATTTGAGATCGTATTGTTATTTTTTACCACTCTATTCCATAATGGCAATGTAAAGAAAAGAATTACAGCCAATGTAAACTGAATTGCTGCAATTGTAAAATATCCATTTCTCCAAGTATTTTGGCCTGATATGAACTGCGCCATAATGATCGGACCAAAAGTAGCTCCAACTCCCCAAAAACAATGTAACCAGCTCATATGGTGAGCTTTATAATGTGTAGCAACATAATCATTTAATCCTGCATCAATAGCTCCTGCACCTAAACCTAGTGGTATAGCAAATAAAAATAACCATAAAACTGAAGGAGCAAAGTTAAACCCTAACAATGCACCTGCAGTCATTAAAACACTGACAAATGTAACCTGCCCCGTCCCGAACCTTTTAAGAATCTTTCCGCTAGCTAAACTTGAGATAATCGTACCTCCTGCAATCGCCATAAAAAGAAATCCAGCAGTCTCAAGCGGAGCACCATAATCCGATTTCATTACAGGCCACGCTACCCCTAACAGTGAATCAGGTAAACCTAAGCTGATAAATGCTAAATAAATAATAACTAAAAGAAATGTTGTCATATTAACCTCGCCTATATCTATTAATAATAGTCAAATCTTCTCTTTAACAATTCAATATGATAAAAACACTTATTAAAGATTTTTAAAAAGTAAAGGAAATAATAGTATTAAACTTAAAAGCTATGGAGAAAAATTCACCTCACATAATATTACACCTATGTAATTTATTGATCATTAATCATAAGATCTAGTCCAATGCTTTGTAACCCAAATAAATAATCTTGTTTCAAATCACTAATGACTAGCTCTGGAAGATGCTCTGACGGAATATATTTTGAACTGCATATAGCCATTTTATTTAGCATTTCTTTTTTTATTTCATCATTTGAAAAAATAATTGAATGTGGGTTAATGATTGCTGCCAATGAAGCTACCAATCTGCTAATTGCATCAATCGTCTCATTATTTTCAAAAGGTATTATTTTCTTAGACCCATTTTCAAGTTCTAAAGCCTGCCCGAAATTTCGATCATTATACTGAGGAACAAATGAAACCTCTCCAGAGAAAGAAGTGCTTCCCCGCATCACATCACCATTTATCATAATACCTGCACCCGGACCATTTTGACCAAGATACAAATAGATGAGAGACTGCCCATTTATATTCCCTGTTTTATTGTTATATCCAAGAACAGAAGCGTTCATATCGTTCTCTACTGCAACCGGTATGGAAAAATACTCCTCATAATATCCTTTTAAATCAAAATTTTGAAACTGATCATATTCTGGTATAAAAATAATCCGACCATTATCTACAGAACCTGGAACTCCAATTGCTAAAGAACTGATTTTGGGAAATTTATTTAGCAAGTTTTCGATACAGCTAGTTAGTACTGGTAACCCGTCATTTATTAATACACTTGATACCTTTCCCTGCTCCTTTACTTCTCCTATACAATTAAATATTGTATAATTTGACTCACTTTTCTCTAAAAAAATGGCCAGTCCTAGCATATGCTCGGGGTTGTATCTGTATCTTTTTGCTCGTCTCCCTCCACTAGATTCATCTAATCCGACTAAAATAATTTCCCCATCTTTCTCCATTTCCGCAAGAAACTTACTTATTGTCGGGAAACTAATTTCTATTGCTTGACTGAGTTCAACTTTTGTGGCACTCCCCAGCCTTAAAAGAGTTGTACGAATGTTACGAAGAATATTCTTCTTTACCAGCTCTTGTGTAGCAAATACTTTTTTCAATGTATTCACCCCCTAAAAAACTTATTAAAGATCTTTAATAAGTAATGTAGCATATTATTATATTGTAAACAATCCTTCAATTTCATTTCATGATAAGTACAAAAAATTCCTTAGTTCAACTTATATTATAGTGAGTATTTTTGATATTAAAAACTAGGGGGACAATATGAATATTTACGAAGCCGTAGAGGAACTCACTAAAGCGGGAGTCTCTGAGAGTATAAGAACGCTAACAATAAGAAAGTGGATTAAAGAAGGAAAAATCACTTCTTCCGAAAATAACGGCTACAGTGTTGATAAACAAACAACGAAGTTATTACAAAACAGCCTGCGAGATGAAAAAAATGAGATTATCAAGAAACTTCAAACAAAAATTAAGCTACAGGACGAATATATTGAAGGGATAAAAGCCATTCATAAAGATACTACCAATTCCTATATAACACAACGAGAAAATTTAAACCAAGAAATTTCACTACTTAAAAAGGAAAATAATGATTTACAAAAGGAAGTTACTCAATTATTAAAAGAAAATATTAGTTTAAGAGATGACTTAATCAGATCCAAAGAAAATTCAATGAATAAAAATAAAAACAGAGACCATGATCAACAACAACCCACATCAAATTATCTATCTTATCACCTAAGGGAATATCAGCATAAATTAGGTCTAGCAAAAATAGCAGGTAAAAAAGAAATTGTTGCAAGTTACAAGGAATTATTAAAATTAACACACCCTGATCATGGTGGAGATCCTAAATGTTTTCATTACATAAAGGCTGATTTTGATACTTTTAAAAGAAACCTTAAAAATAACATTAATAGGAAGTATTAATAAAAATTAAAAAAAGCATCATTTCGTTCTTCAACGAAATGATGCTTTTTTCTCATATACAGCAAACTCATAATCATAAGGATTATTTTCATCTTTAATTCCTTTATCAGATTTCACCATATCCCACTCTTCTTCATTTGTTTTAGGAAAATATGTATCTCCCTCAAACTCATGATAAATATGTGTAATATAAAGGCGGCCACTGCAAGGTAAGATTTGCTGAAATATCTCCGCTCCTCCTATGACAAAGATTTCTTCATCAGATTGCTCAGATAGTTCCACTATACCTTCTAAGGAATTCAGGACTAAACATCCTTCTTGGGAATAATTTCGATCTCTAGTAACAATAATATTTTCTCGACCTGGTAGTGGTCTACCAATAGATTCAAACGTTTTTCTTCCCATTACAATTTTATGATTCATCGTCGTTTTTTTAAAATAAGCCAGATCTTGTGGGAGGTGCCATGGAAGTTGATTATCTTTTCCAATAAGGCGATTAGTATCCATTGCAACTAGTAAAGAAATCAAACACTAACAGCTCCTTTAATATGTGGATGAGGATTGTAGTTTTCGAAACTGAAATCCTCAAAAGAGAAATCAAAAATAGATTTAACATCTTTGTTCATCACTAAAGTTGGTAATGGTCTAGGATCTCGTTGTAATTGTTCTTTTACTTGTTCAACATGATTTGAGTAGATGTGAACATCTCCAAAAGTGTGAACAAACTCTCCTACCTCTAAGTTAGTTGCTTGTGCCATCATATGAACAAGTAAAGCATATGATGCAATATTAAATGGCACACCCAAGAAAACGTCAGCAGAACGTTGATATAACTGACATGAAAGCTTCCCATCTGCTACATAAAATTGAAAGAAGCAATGACAAGGTGGTAGTGCCATAGAATCAACATCTGCAACATTCCAGGCTGAAACAATTAATCTTCTGGAATCTGGATTGTTTTTAATTTGCTGGACAACATTCGTAATTTGATCAATAGTAGAACCATCTCTTGCAGGCCATGCTCTCCACTGATGTCCGTATACTGGACCCAGCTCTCCATCTTCATCTGCCCATTCGTTCCAAATTTTCACACCATTATCTTGAAGATACTTTATATTTGTATCACCTTTAAGAAACCATAAAAGTTCATGAATAATTGATTTAGTGTGTAATTTTTTTGTCGTAATTAACGGAAATCCTTCTTTAAGGTTGAACCTCATTTGATAACCAAATGTACTTATTGTCCCCGTACCTGTTCGGTCTTCTTTTATCACTCCATTTGCAAGTACATGTTGACATAATTCCAAATATTGTTTCATTTAGACATTTCCCCTTACTTTTAATCCTTCATGTATTTTACCATACTTTAATATTGAGAATTCACATAAATATTTTTGCGTATCTCTGCTGCTTGTGTTTCTAGTGAACGAATAAATGTAAAAGTTAACGGAGCTTTTTCTTGTAGAGTTAATTTTGTTTGATTATTGTAATAATACATGGCAAATGTTTCAGCAAAATATTCTTCAGGGAATTGGATAAAATATGATTGTAGCGGAAAAAGAGAGTCAACTTCTTGTTTCCAGATATTTAAAAAGAGTGGATTTTTTCGAACGTACTGGAAAACATAACGATCAACAGCATGAGCAAATTCATGAAGCTCTAGTGACACAGAGCCATGTCCTTTTCCAAATTCGCTATGCCCGATTTTTGCATAAACGACTCTATTATCACTCATCCCCGGAACTAACTCCCAATTCGGATCATTTGTTTCATATCCACGTGGTTTCAAGTCTTTTAATCTATCTAAACCATTTTGACTAGTTAAAGAACCAGTGAATAGTTTAATTTGAATACTTTCCTCTGCTGCTAATAATAAAATGTTTTCATCTACTTTTTGTATATTTTCTATCATCTTCATTGCATCATTTTCTGAAAAGCCTTTGGGAGGTAAATAAACCAGTTCACTAACTATTGGTTTAGATAAGGATAATCCATTTGTCTCAAACTTATATGAAGATAGCTGAACACCTTCAGGAAAGGCTTTTGCTAGATGATAAAATGGAATACAAATAAGAGAGAGTAAAAGAATAAATAATGTCTTTTTCATGATGTATATCCCCTCTTTACTAATGACAAATTTGTAGAAAACTTAAGAGGTTTGCAGGTTAAATTACTTTTCTACTATACTATCATAAATAGACATTTTTAACTAGAAGTGTGGAATCGAATAGATTATTGGTTTTTGTATCAAAATGATTAAAGCAAAAGGGCATACAGATGTATGCCCTTTCAACATTTTTCAAATAATAAAGTCGTTAATGGTAACTCATCCAATTTGGAGGAGTGTTTTTATCCCAATAAATACTGCCTAAATCTTTATGTGATTGAAATGAATCATGATAAGAGTGATAGTGAAAGTTGAACCAATAGCCTTCTAAAGGACGATTTTCTCTTCTTACGTGAAAACGCAAAACATCCTCACCTGTTTGTGTGTTATAGATGTGAAAAATCTTTTCTCCGGTTCCACCGGATGGCTTAGAAATTTCAACATGTTCAAAAAGTTCGTCATCTTCGACATTAACATAATATGTAATGACTTCCTCCATTTTAGGCAGAATCACTTTTTTAAACTCATCTTGAATTACATCGCCAATTTTATCTCCGAACTTTGAAAAAGATTTTTGCTCTGCTTCAAAAAGAAGAGACTCAATAATTTCATCTTTTGATAAAGATACTTGCTGTTCAACATCTATGTTATCAGATAGTAATGCATGTTCATTTTCATTCGAGAATGTAGGCTTGGTCACCGAATCTTCTGCTGGCTTCTCTTGAACTGCCGCTAAAGACGCAGGTGGTGTTACAAGTCCAAAGGTTGCGATAGAGAATAAAATAAAGAGTGATTTTCTCAACCATTTGTTCATCACAGTTCTTCCCCCAACATTATGATTATAGCAATATTTTATCATAGTCTTAGAGGTTATTATATATCAATTTTATTACAAAATTTAAAAACAATTTGTTCAATAAAATGTAACACTTTTATTGTTGAACGAAAACGTTTAAAATAGAATTATCTATCACATATTATGTACAAAAAGTATAGGAGGGTTTAGAAATGGGTTATGATACTTTATTCGTTGTACTTTCTTTTGTTACACTAGCTTATTTTATTTACGTTGAAATTACGGACTAATACATAAACAAAGCAAAGGGTGCCACAAACGTGAGCACCCTTTTTAGTTGTCAAAGCAAATACTTTATGTTCTCTTTGTCTTTTTTCGAGCGGAATCCACTTGCTTACCACCTGTTTCATTCATAGTGGTACCTTGTCCCTCAACATTAGGAGAGCTAAGGCCGGCTCTAGATGGATCAACTTTTCTTTTTGGCATAAAGATAACACCTCCATGATATTATCTTTTGCTATTTGTTCAGATCTATGACTCCATAATGGAATTTCGCTGTTTTACGGACATTTACTTGAAATTGAAATTCGGCAAAACGTGAACTTCGCCAATGGTCTTTTAACACGAGTCTTTTTGAAGCAACTCGTTTTGCTTCAGTAATAGTCTCTTTAGTTAACGTAGAATAATTTGCAATACTTTTTAAAGGCTGTAATCCAACGGACCCTTCTATCGTTTCCTCAAACATTGGATCAAAATAAATCACATCAAAACTGTTATCCGGGCATTCTTTCAAAAAAGAAAGATGCTCTGTATTTTTCACATGAATTCTTTTCATTGCATCATCCAATTGAGGTAAACCAGTTTTCCACTGTAAAAGACCTTTTTGTACAAGAAAAGCTAAAGGCATACTGCCTTCTATTCCATTAACTATTCCTTTATCACCAACAACATAGCTAGCAATTATACTGTCAGAAGCCAGTCCAAGTGTACAATCTAAAAATGAATTCCCTTTTTCAAGTTTACATGCTAAACAAAAAGGGTCATCTTCCCCCTTTATTATCCTTTTTATTCGAAACATAGCTGAATTAGGATGAAAAAACAAAGGTTCTTTAGAATCAGAAAAATGAAGTTCCATCCTATTTTTCCCAACAACAAGAATGTCATCATCATATTCTCTTTTTAAATGATCAACAGCTCTTTTATTTCTCCTCAAAAAAATTGAATCGAACTCATTTGCAATTTCTATAGCAGACTTTATTAAATTTTCATCAGGCCTTCCTGAAGTGGTGATTATCATACCTACTTATACTCCTATATGCCAAATTCACTGTTTTATCTTGTAAAAAAAGGATGCTATAGCACCCTTTCTTTTAACAATATTTTTCAAATGAAGATTCTAAATTTCCCATTATCTCTTCTATTGAGTTTCCTTCAATTTCGTGACGAGGTATAAAGTGAACAACTTCACCATTTTTAAGAAGTGCCATTGATGGTGACGAAGGTTCCTGTCCTTTAAAGTACTCACGCATTTTACTAGTCGCTTCTTTATCCTGTCCAGCAAAAACAGTAACAATTCGATCTGGTTTTTTTTCAGCATTCAAAACAGATTGTGTTGCGGCAGGCCTTGCTAAGCCGGCTGCACACCCGCAGACAGAGTTAACTACAACTAAAACTGTGCCTTTTTCTTCACTCATGAATTGTTCCACATCTTCTGCTGTTGTTAATTCTTCAAATCCTGCATTTGTTAATTCTGCTCTCATTGGTTTTACCATTTGTCTCATATATTCTTCATATGCCATTGACATAATATAATCCCTCCAAAATGTGTATTAATGTAAGTAAAGAATACTATAGGGTCCTCATTCTTGCAAATAAATAGAAACAACCTAACAACTAAAAACATTAGGTTGTTTCTTTATTCACTTACTCTTTTTATACCTTGTCGTTAATTTGTACGAGAAGTATGAGCTGCTAAAGCTTTAAAATCATTTTTCACTTATCATTTTCCACATACAAATCAGTTACTGCGCCTTTTGAAGCGCTTGATACAAGACGGGCATATTTTGAAAGAACACCTCGTTCTAAAAGCTCAGGTGCTGCCCAATTTTTCTTACGTTGTTCAAATTGTTCTTCTGTTAATGCAACAGACAGTTCACGTTTTTCACTATCAACTGTAACCATGTCTCCATTTTCTACAAAAGCGATTGGACCACCAACTTGTGCTTCTGGAGAAATATGACCAACTACTAATCCATGAGATCCTCCTGAGAAACGTCCATCCGTTAATAACGCAACACTTTCTCCTAAACCTTTTCCTACAAGAATCCCTGAAATAGATAGCATTTCAGGCATACCTGGTCCACCTTTTGGGCCTTCGTAACGTATGATTAAAACATCACCTGCTTTAATTTCTCCTGAAATAACTGCTTCTGATGCTTCTTCTTCTGTGTCAAACACCTTTGCTGGTCCAGTTAACTTCGACACCTTTAAACCAGATACTTTAACAACTGCTCCTTCTGGTGCAAGGTTACCACGTAAAATGACTAAAGGACCGTCTTTACGTTTTGCTTCAGATACAGGATAAATCACTTTTTGTCCCTCTTTTAATTCTTTGCAATCTGCTAAGTTTTCAGCAACTGTTTTACCTGTTACCGTTAAACAATCTCCGTGTAAGAAGCCTTCCTTAAGAAGATATTTCATAACAGCTGGAACTCCCCCAACTTGGTGCAAATCATTCATAACATATTTTCCACTTGGCTTTAAGTCTGCTAAATGAGGAACACGTCTTTGAATTCGATCAAAGTCATCAATTGATAAATCCACTTTAGCAGCATGTGCAATTGCAAGTATATGAAGAACAGCATTTGTTGAACCACCAAGTGCGTACACAACTGTTATAGCATTTTCAAATGCTTCTTTAGTCATGATATCTCTTGGCCTAATTCCTTTCTCAATTAACTTATACACAGCATCACCTGCATCAAAGCAATCTTGAAATTTTTCATCTGATTCAGCAGGGTTAGAGGAGCTGCCAGGTAAACTCATTCCCATTGCTTCGATTGCAGATGCCATTGTGTTTGCTGTATACATTCCTCCGCAAGATCCTGCACCAGGACATGCATGACACTCGATTTTACTTAATTCATCTTTATTAATCTTTCCTGCATTGTATTGACCAACACCTTCAAAAACAGATACAATATCAATATCTTTTCCATTCAAATTACCTGGTTTAATGGAGCCACCATAAACGAATACTGACGGCAAATTCATACGTGCCAGAGCAATTAAGCACCCCGGCATATTTTTGTCACAGCCTCCAATAGCAACAACTGCATCTAAGCTTTCTCCACCTACAACTGTTTCAATTGAATCAGCAATCACTTCACGGCTTGGAAGAGAATATCTCATACCAGCTGTTCCCATTGAGATTCCATCAGATACGGTAATTGTATTAAATATCATCCCTTTACCGCCTGCTTCATTTGCTCCATTCTTTGATTGAATAGCAAGCTTGTCAATATGTATATTACAAGGTGTGACTTCACTCCAAGTACTTGCAACCCCAACCAAAGGTTTTTTAAAATCTTCATCACTAAAACCTACTGCACGCAGCATTGCACGGTTTGGTGCTCTTAACGCCCCTTCAAATACCTTACTTTCATTTCTCAAATCTTTGGTCATCATAATACCTCCATACTTTTTATTTTGTAATAATATTCAGTAAATTCCCTGCAAATAAAAACAGTCAATCGTAATTGACTGTTTAGTTTTGAGTTCTACCCATTTCTACTCTCTGTCATTTGTTTCCAAACAGAGCCTTTTGCTTCTTCTCCGCCTTCAATTCGTCCAATTGCCATTTTCACTTGCATACTTACTTCAAATTCCGAATCATCTTCGGCTTCTTTTAATGCTTGAAGGGCTGACTCATCTCCTACTTCATATAGAAACATGGCTGCACGCCATCTTACTAGTTTGTTTTTATCTTTTAGTGCATCGATCATTTCGTTCATTGCGGCAGGATCACCAATATCTGATAAACAGTCACCTGCTGTTCTTCTTACTGTAACTGATTTATCTTTTAGTGCTTTGTATAATAAAGGTAATACAGTTGATTTTTCAATCATACCTAAATAGACAGTTGCAAGCCTTCTAATCGATGGTTTTTCATCATCAAGTGCTTTTTCAAGTACTGGCAGGTCTTCTTCGGTTGGGTCCATTTGGTCTAAATGTGCGAAACGATTTGTCCAATCTTCCTCATCAAGCATATCAAGGGTGACTTTGTATGATTTACGAGCTTGAACTTTTGTTTTTTCTTTTTCAGTTGCTGCTTTAATGAGCCTTTTTAGACGGTCTTCCGAATAAGCAGCACTGATTTCATCCACAACTTCTTTTCCGATATCAGCAAGTTCACCATATCGAACTCCATGTTCTTTCCATTGCCTATCAAGAACAACATTGTCATCGGCTTGTTGTGCAGTCATAACCGCTTCTTTAAAACGATCTGGTAAGCCAAATCGTTCCTCAAGAACTCCATCAGTAAGTTTTACTTGCATTGGAATTCCATTAAACTTTTGAATAAAAACCTTTACTTCTCCAAATGCTTCTTCATTTGTTGCATTATTTGCTTGTTCAGCTACTTCCTCACCAAATGCTTGACGAACTTGTGCCAAAAGATCTTTCCAATCATATTTTGCATTCCTTTCAACAGCAAGGAAGTCAGCAACATGATAAACACCTTTAATTCCTTCAATGGATAAAATATCTTTAATGATAGCAGGCGCCTCACTAGCTTGATCTTTTTTGTAATTATTGCTTTTTCCAGTAGGAAGCTCTTCTGATAAAAGAACCTTCATCGTATTTGGACTAGGAGTAGGTTCAATTGACTTTATTTTCATAATGGCACTCCTTTATTTTTTTCGTAATGATATTGTAACATAGCCACTATTTTTCATGCTATTCATAGGGTTTGCCTTCTACACCTACATTGACGTTTAACAGTTGAAAAACACACAAATTCTTTGAAAAAGCCGAGCATACTACCTGTGTTATATTTTTTTCGGACCATTCCACTCTGTTAGAAACTGCTCCAAAAAACCTTCGAGATATTGATGTCGCTCTTCAGCTAAAAGCTTTCCGGTTTTAGTGTTCATTAACTCTTTCAATTTTAATAATTTATCATAAAAATGCTGTATTGCATTAGACAAGTCCAAACCTTCTGGGTCATAAATCACATTTCCTCTAGAACCAGCAAAAGCAAACGTCCTGGCTATTCCAATCGCTCCAATCGCATCTAAACGATCACCGTCTTGAACAATTTTCGCCTCAAGTGAAAGCTGACCAGCTGAAATATGCTTTCTAAAGCTTATATTCTCAATGATAGAGAGAATTTCATCCATTTCATTATTATCAACTTCCAATTCAATTAATAGGTTTTTTACATCAGCCACTTCTAGTTTTATCTCATTTGACAGCTTATCATCTATTAGGTCATGTAAAAGTGCAGCTGTTTCAACAATGAACATATTTACTTCCTCTTCATGTTTCCCGATAAGTAAGGCATTTTTTCTAACTCGATCAATATGCCACCAGTCGTGACCGCTACCCTCTTGCTTTAATCTTTTTTTCACAAAATCTTCTATCGTTTGTACGATAATTTTCTTTGTTTTCTCCACTTCACAATTACACTCCTCATTCTTAAGAAACGATTTTTGAAACGATAACAATCTTTTTTTTATAGCTACCAATTAAAATTCCAAATACAAAAACACTGACTAGCTCATTTACATATACTACTTTATCAATTTTTAAAGGAGTATGTTCATGAAAAACGCGAGAAACCAACAGCAACCAATGATCGGCCAAGCTTGGACTGGTAAGCATGTTATTCTTCTACATTGCAATGAACGAAATCAATTTAAGCAACTATATAGTAGCTATCATGCCCCAATCGAGCCACCTCGTCAAAATTGTGCTGAGACGTTGTCACAACTTTTTAGTATTGGATATAAAGTGAAACAAGTTACCACCCTTACCGGAGGACAACTACAGTATTTGCTTGTTCTTTAGCTATTGAAAAAGAAGTCTAACGTTTAGACTTCTTTTAGTAACTTTTCAATATGAGGTTTTATTTCTTTTGGATTTGTATTCGGTGAAAATCGCTCTATTGGTTGACCATTAGAATTCACAAGAAATTTTGTGAAATTCCATTTTATCGATTTTGTTCCAAGCAATCCTGGAGTTTCAGATGCCAAATACTTAAATAATGGATGAGCATTTTCACCGTTAACATCAATTTTTGCAAACATTGGAAAACGAACACCATAGTTGATTTCACAAAAACTTTCAATTTCTTCATTATTACCGGGTTCCTGCCCCATGAATTGATTGCAAGGAAAACCAAGAATGTTAAGACCTTGTTTATGGTATTCATCATAAAGAGCTTGTAATTCTTTATATTGAGGCGTAAAACCACATTTACTTGCTGTATTTACAATAAGAAGGACCTGATTCTGATATTCTTCCAATGTTTTTATTTCACCTTTGATTGTTTCTACTTTAAATTGGTATAAACTCATTACTTGAAACCTCCTTTTATTTAAAAATCTATTACCTCTTGGAGCCCAGCCCTAATAATGAAATTGAATGGTTTAAAATATTTATTAAATCATCAATGGAATCTTCACCAAATAAAGTTTGAAACTCCACAATATATTTATGATGATACTTGACGCTAAGGTCAGTTATCTCTTTTGTTAAGAATAACTTCACAACATGTTGTTTTCCCCAACTTCTTTTTAATTTTTTTAGTAATAATTCATCATATTCATGTGTACCGTTGTTCTCACAAAAAGTCACAGTCACATAACAGCCGGGCTTTTCATTTGTTTCTAACAGCTCTCCAGATAATTCCCGGTGAGGTATTTCAATTTGTATGAGGATTGACCGTTTGCTTTTTCTAACATCTTCAATTGTAATTAAATATTTTCTAACCATTGAGGCTAAGTCAACAATATCACTTCGACCAATAACATTTATTTTCCCTTCAAGGTCCAAGTCATATATATATCCTTCTATTACTACTTTTAAGTTATCAAAGACAGTTGGATCAAACATATATACCTCCTAGAACAAGCCAGTTGCCTTTCCATCTACTGAAACATCCATATTTAGAGCTGCAGGTTCAAATGGTAAACCTGGCATTGTCATGATATCACCGGTTAAAGCAACGATAAAGCCGGCACCTAAAGAGCCCTTTAATTCACGTATTGTGATAGTAAAGCTTTCAGGTCTACCTAACACAGAGGCATCATCTGTTAAGGAATATTGTGTTTTAGCCATACAAATAGGCAAATTGCTCCATCCTAAGAACTCAAATTCTTGAATTTGTTTCTTTGCTTTATTCGTGAACTGAACTCCTGTTGCTCCATAAACTTTACTTGCAATATTGAAAATTTTCTGTTCAATCGAATCTTCATCTTTATATAGAAATTGAAAAGAATTTTCTCCCTCTTCAATAATCTTGAGTACCTTTTCAGCTAGTTCTACTCCTCCATTGCCGCCATGTCCCCATACTTCACATATAACAGCAGGATGACCTTCCTGATCACTCCAATTTAATAGTTCTGTTATTTCAGCTTCTGTATCAGAAACAAATTTATTAATTGCTACAACGTATGGTAGTCCAAAGCTTTTTATTGTTTCAATATGTTTTTTTAAGTTTGCTATTCCTTTTATTAGAGCATCCGTATTTTCTTGCTGTAATTGATCTTTCCTCAATCCACCATGCATTTTAAGAGCTCTTATTGTTGCGACGATGACAACAGCAGAAGGATTAAGCTTTCCAATTCGAGATTTTATATTAAGGAATTTTTCCGCCCCTAAATCAGCACCGAATCCAGCTTCAGTTACCACATAATCTCCAAGCTTTGTCGCCATTTTGGTCGCAAGCAAACTATTACAACCATGTGCAATGTTAGCGAATGGTCCACCATGAATTAGAGCCGGTGTATGTTCAATTGTTTGAACAAGATTTGGCTTTATCGCTTCTTTTAATAGAAGAGTTAAAGCACCTTCAACACCCAAATCGGCCACTGTAACCGGGTCTTTTGAGTATGTATATCCGATTACTATCCTTGAAAGTCTCTCTCTAAGATTATCTAAACTGCTAGCTAAACATAAAACAGCCATAATTTCAGAAGCTACCGTAATATCGAAATGGTCTTCTCTTGGAATGCCATTTGTAGGTCCACCTAAGCCGATGGTAATATTTCGAAGAGCTCGATCATTTAAATCTAATGCTCGTCTCCATACAATTCTTCTAGGATCGATATTTAAAACATTTCCGTGGTGAAGATGATTGTCAATAAATGAAGCTAACGCATTATTTGCTGTCGTAATTGCATGTATGTCACCTGTAAAATGCAGGTTTATTTCATCCATAGGAAGAACTTGAGAATAGCCGCCACCTGTAGCTCCACCTTTTAATCCCATTGTTGGTCCAAGCGAAGGTTCTCTCATTGCAATAATCGCTTTTTTATTTAGTTTATTAAGTGCTTGACCCAAACCTACTGTTACTGTTGATTTTCCTTCTCCAGCTGGAGTTGGATTAGTTGATGTAACTAAAATAAGCTTACCTGGTTCTTTCTCCTGTAATCTTTCTAAAACATCAAGAGAAATTTTAGCTTTATATTTTCCAAATAGCTCTAACTCTTCTTCCTTTAAATCTAAATGATTATCGGCTATTTGCTGAATTGGTAAAAGTGGTGTTTGAAGGGCAATTTCGATATCTGATTTAAATTTTTGATGACTATTCACTGTTTTTTCCTCACTTTGTTGTTAAAATGATCTTTAGAATATATTACCATACATCCTTATCCATCAATCAATATGTCAAATTATTAATGTAGAAAAACTATTATTTGAAATATATAAATTGAATTATTTTTCTAAACTTTCTATAATAAAGAATCAGTCATTTATCATATTTATCAATTATTATTATGACAAAAATATAAAGCTTATTTCGGAGGTGTTTTCTTTGCCAATCAATATTCCAAATCACTTACCAGCGAAAGAAATCCTTGAACAGGAAAATATCTTTATTATGGATGAAAATAGAGCATACTCTCAGGATATACGTCCTTTAAATATTATCATTCTAAATATCATGCCTGAAAAAGAAAAAACAGAAACACAGTTGTTACGACTATTGGGTAACTCACCATTACAGTTAAACATTACTTTTTTACGACCTGAAACACATAAGTCAAAAACAACTGCAATAGAGCACTTAAAGGAATTTTATACAACTTTTAGACATATCCAGCATAAAAAATTTGATGGGATGATTATTACTGGTGCACCAATTGAGCATTTGGAGTTCAATGAAGTCTCATATTGGCCTGAACTTCAAACAATTATGGACTGGACTAGAACAAATGTTACCTCAACTTTACATATTTGTTGGGGTGCCCAAGCAGGACTTTACCATCACTATGGCGTAAATAAATATCAATTGGATAAAAAATGCTTTGGAATTTTTGAGCATGAAATTGTAGATCCAACAGTAAAATTGGTAAGAGGTTTTGATGACCTTTACTTTGTTCCACACTCTAGACATACAGATGTATTAAAAGAGGAAATTGAACGAGTTGAAGAGCTTCAAATTCTTTCTTATTCCGATAAGGCAGGAGTTTGTTTAGTGATGTCACAGGATGGTAAACAAATCTTTTTAACAGGGCATCCTGAATATGAATTAACTTCATTAAAAGATGAATATGAACGTGATCTTTCAAAGGGCCTGGAAATCGAGATGCCAGAAAATTATTTTAAAAATAACGATCCTAAAAATAGACCAATACAGTGTTGGAGGTCACATGCGAACCTACTGTTTGTGAATTGGCTGAACTATTACGTATACCAAGAAACACCGTATATTTGGGATTGAAAGTCTCGCAAACTATTTATCTAACCACAAATTCTATTTAAAAATTCAATATTTTTTACAACCACTTTACATCTTAAGAAATACTTAATAATTGCTTTATAAAAAAGTAATAATTATATGGTAATCTTTAAGACAAATTGAGTTCATATTTTACATATAGTTTGATATGAACTTTTTTTCTTGTACTGATCCGTTTCTTTACTAGATTGAGGTGAAAATGTTGATAAGAAATTCGAAGGTGTTAATTTTGACAGCTAAATATGGCAATGGTCATGTTCAAGTTGCAAAGACATTAGAAGATAAGTGTAAGCAGATGGGTTTTAGCAAGGTAATCGTGTGTAATCTTTACTCGGAATCTTTTCCCGTTTTTTCAGAAATTACCCAATACTTATATTTAAAAAGTTTCTCAATCGGAAAACAATTTTATCGCCTTTTTTACTATGGAGTTGATAAAATTTATAACAAAAGAATGATGAACCTGTATTTTAAAATGGGGCACAAACGTTTGCATCAAATCGTGACAAGTGAACAACCCGACATGATTATTAATACCTTCCCTATGATTGTTGTTCCTGAATATCGTCGTAAGACTGGTACGGTGATTCCCACGTTTAATGTCCTAACTGACTTTTGTTTACACAGAATTTGGGTTCATGAAAATATTGATAAATATTATGTTGCTACAAATCATGTCAAAGAGAAACTTTTACAACTTGGCATCCATCCAAGCACAATAAAAGTTACAGGAATACCTATCCGTAAACAATTCGAAGAAAAAATGGATTTAAACGAAATCTATGAAAAATACAAGTTAGATCCTGATAAGAAAACATTACTTATAGTTGCAGGTGCACATGGAGTTTTAAAAAATGTTAAGGAATTATGCCAGTCTTTTATAAACCAAAAGGAACATATTCAAACCATCGTTGTTTGTGGAAACAATACTTTACTAAAAGAAACGCTAGATCCTCTCGCTACTCAGTATCCTGAGCAATTTAAAGTATTAAGTTATGTTGAGCGAATTGATGAGTTATACCGTGTTGCTTCATGCATGATAACAAAGCCAGGGGGGATTACTCTAACAGAAGCAACTGCAATTGGGTTACCTGTTGTCCTTTTTAAACCTGTTCCTGGTCAAGAAAAAGAAAATGCCCACTTTTTTGAAGATAATTCTTCAGCAATTATTATTAATCAAATTGAAGATATTTTTAATGAAGTAAATCAATTATTGGCAGATGATCAAAAGTTACAAAAAATGAGAGACAATATTAAAAAGCTACATGTACCTAATTCTTCAGATCTTATTATTGAGGATATGATAAAAGAAGCTTCTTACATTAGAGATAAAAAAGTAATGGCGGGCTCCGTAAACTATTAGTATCTTAAACGGATGAGAGGTTTACCTTACTATCTGGAGGCTGAAATGGATACAAGTACTCACATAATAATGGGATTTGGTTTAGCTGGTTTAGCTTATATTGATCCTGCTGTTGCGGGTAGTCCTGAATTAGCACAAGCTATTATGATTGGTACGGTCATAGGATCAAATTCACCAGATTTTGATTACGGAATTAAACTTTTAAAAGGTAATGGTATGTATATTGAGCATCA
This sequence comes from Bacillus sp. AFS040349, assembly GCF_002577655.1. Classification (NCBI taxonomy): domain Bacteria; kingdom Bacillati; phylum Bacillota; class Bacilli; order Caryophanales; family Bacillaceae; genus Bacillus; species Bacillus sp. AFS040349. The sequence goes on from NZ_NUMC01000057.1 coordinate 27,738, forward strand.
TAGAGGTGCCTCTCACTCCATCCCTGCCCTTTTTATTTGGACAGTACTTATTTCATGTATTACGTTTCTCTTTTTTAAGGACGTTTCATTCTATCCTTTACTTTACTGGACTTTTTTAGCAGTTATCTTACATGTTGGATTTGATATTTTAAATGCTTATGGTACCCAAGCTGCAAGACCATTAACAAAAAAATGGTTGTCATTAAACTTTGTCCCGTTATTTGATCCATTTATCATCTTGGTTCACCTAATTTGTTTTTCATTTTGGACTATTGGATTTCATTCTGGATTTGTATTTTTATGGGGATATATCGTGATTATTGGTTATCTTGTTGTTCGTTTTTACATATCACTAAAAAACAAAAAACAAGTTATTCAATCGATGGATATGAAAGGAATTTGTACAATTGTTCCAACTATATGGCTTCGCAAATGGCATGTTGTGTTCGAAACAGATCAAATTTATTATGTTGGTATTCTTGATAAAAATGGTCTTCACCTTATCCATACTTTCGAAAAACATAATCAACTTTGTCCTTATATTATTGCTTCCGAGGACGATCATAATGTAAAACATTTTCAAGCAAATTCAGGGCATGTTCATGCTATGTATGTTCCTCATCCAAAAGGATATGAAGTGAGTTGGATTGATTTAAGATTTCGTCATAATCATCATTACCCATATATGGCAGTGGTTAAACTTGATAAGAATCTTCAAATTATCTCTTCATATACAGGGTGGATTTATCAGTCAAAGAAACTTCACCAAAAGCTTGTACCCTCAAAAACCAATGCTATACAAATGTAGCGGTATTTCTCTAAAAATGTCCGGTTTTTTGACCGGACATTTTTTCTTTCATTTAAAGAGATCTTATGTTTAAGGAATATATTTTCACATTCAACAAAAAATAACTTCTGTATGATAAATCATTACTCATACATAGATAGGAAATGTTTTCTTAAAAAGAGGAGGATTATGATGACAAAAAAATATAATAAAGGTAGTAAAAATCAAAACTCGCCACAAAACGGAATGAATCAAATGGAGTTTGCTGAAGAACATATTGCCGGAGACAATAGCAAAGGAAACAAACGAAATAAAGATCAAAGAGACAAAACAAGAATGGAATAAATACATTTCCACATGCAAAAGGCGGGTTATCCCCGCCTTTTAACCCTTTATTACTCTCCTAGGCCTTCTGTAGTAATAGCGCGTTCAACAGCTTCTAGTGCTGCTTGTTCATCGCTTCCACTTGCTGTAATTGTCACTTTTGTTCCTTTAGAAATACCAAGTGACATTACGCCCATAATTGATTTTAAGTTAACTGTACGACCATTAGCCTCTAAGTTAACATCAGCTGTAAATGAATTTACTGCATTCACTAAAGCTGTTGCTGGTCTAGCGTGTAGACCTGCTTCACTAGTGATTGTAAACGATTTTTCCACCACTTTTAAATCCCCCCTTCACATTAGCACTTTGGAAAGATGATTATGTATTCATCTTTACTCGCCAAAATCTTTACATGTATCATCATTATTATAAACTTTTTTTAAAAAAAGTGAACTAAATTTTCCATTAACTATTGTCTCTTTTAGCCTATTTTATATACATGATTTAATGGTATTTCATGATGTATATGTAAGGTAATAGTATCTGTGTTCATTCGTTCTACAACGATAAAATTTTCTTCATGATCTTGTATTAAAATGATGGAAGATTTTCTCAAATACAGTAATTTATCTCCTACGTTAATAATAGCTTGATAAGCCCTATTAAACTCTAAATCATCTATTTTTTTTGAGGATGTAATAATGATGCTATTTCCATTTAAATCAAACTTACGCATTAAGATCCACTCCACACTTTTTAATCATTATATGCTTGTTTTATGTAAGTATTATCTATTCCATAAATGTAAGTTTCTGAAAGATTTGTTAAAACATTTTTCTTGACCTTGACGGTTATCTTTAGATTGGTGTATAGTTAAATTATCATTAAGCTGAGTATATATTGTAATAATACATCTCAGAAATCTATCATCCTTGTTAAAATCTACATATCATATTCATTAATGATAAAATTTTTTTTAGCACCACCCGTGCTACAGTATTAGGAGGATTAAGTACTATGCAAAACGGTAAAGTAAAATGGTTTAACAATGAAAAAGGTTTTGGATTCATCGAAGTTGAAGGCGGAGACGATGTATTCGTACACTTCACTGCAATCCAAGGCGATGGTTACAAATCATTAGAAGAAGGTCAAGAAGTTTCCTTTGAAATCGTTGAAGGTAACCGCGGACCACAAGCTGCTAACGTTACAAAGTTATAATCACAAGATTTCACACATGTGATTTAACCATAAACAACTAGATATAAAAGAGGCTGGATTTTTCAGCCTCTTTTTTGCGTTTATTATTATGTAACCAATCGTTGGATAATATGACTTGACCTTCAGTTTTTATTTGCTCTCCTTTTATTTTGTCATGCCGGACTTCTGACTGATCAATAAATATTCAATTGCTTTAACATTTTGCTTAATACTTTTTTCAATTCTACTAACCTCATTTGAATTGAATATATTTGCGTTGTTCGCTATAAAGACCAATTTGTCAAGATCTTTATAAATTTCAGAAAATGCTTCTTTAATAGATGAATCTAACGGCTCAGTTGCCATAGTGAATCTCTCCTCCACTAATAAAATTTTGACAGATATCTAGTCAAAATGATTTATATTAATCCTATATTTTTACAATATTTAATCCTATTTTCATTTTAACATGACACCTTCATTTGTCATAGAAAATAATTTTGTTTTTTTTAACGAATATTTCATGTTAATAATTCAAAAACTAATGATTGGAGGTGTTTTTTATGGATCAAATAAATCATACTGGATTAATTAGTGGAATGAATGATTTAGGACAACTTGAAGCATCTGTAAAAGCAGCACAAAAAATGGTTGGAGCTGCAACGATGCAATTAGATCCGGAAGCTCTACAAAATGCAGAAAATGCAATAAGAGATGCGAAGGATATTATGAGTCGCACCAATGAGACAGGTGTTGATTCAGATTTTGTGAATAAACAACAACAACTGTTACAACAGTGTGAGCATCAATTATCAGAAGCTAGAAAATAAATGTTTAACTACAAAAAAATCCGCTAAATAGCGGATTTTTTTGTTATCAAAAGGTGTTTTATTTACTATAGGTTATGATTTGCTTCTTGCTTTTAGTTTGTAACTGTAATATGTTACAACAACTTCTTGCCAACTTCTTTTATTTTCTCACCAACAGTACATTTATTAATACAAAAAGAATGGGCATAGCTTTTTCCATACTCTTCTCTAAAATGCTTTTTTAATAAGCAATTCACACAATAAGTATCAATGATTTCACTAAGTTCTTGGAGTGTTTGCTTTTTACTCATGTTCTTCAACGTCCTCATTTATGATCATTTTACTTCTAATTTCGATTCCTTCCATCGCTTGAGTTGCTAGCTTATCTGCTTCTGTATTTTCTTTTCTCGATACTGGCTCATAGGATGCTGTTATTTTCAGTTTTTTTAATTTGCTTTCTATGCGATCTAGCCAATTATTAAATTCTTCTTCATAACAAGGCCATTCACCTGATAGTTGGTTTAATACTACTTGCGAGTCACCTTTGAACAATACTTTTTGTTTCGTTATTCCGTTTTCCTCTAGAACATCCACCAAATAATGAAAGGCAGCATATTCTGCTTCATTGTTTGATTCCATTTCTTCTGCTTTTTCATTCATTCGAATTCGATATCGATTTCCACTTTGCGTGTAATAAACCACTGCACCGAATCCAGCTAATTTTGTGCTTTTATGAAATCCACCATCAAAAAAGGCAACAACATCATGTGGTTCATCTTTAACAATTTCTTTTAATTTTTTAAGTTCCTTAAGAGTCCATGACTGGCCATCCTCTGAGAAAAATGAAAGGTTCTTTACTCTTCCTGTTTGAAGAAAGTCCTCAGCCAAAACAATGGATTCGTTTAAAGAATGATATTCTGTTGTTATCATTGTTTCTAATTTTCTTTTTGTTTGATAAGTCCATTCTATGCGATAATTCAATAGATTCACTCCTGAAATTTCTGTTAATTTTAAGGGGAAATCTTGATGTTTCTATATCACTAATATCATCAAAACCGTTTCGAATAATTCTTCCTATAACTAATGTAGTCAATATGCTATAATCATATTCGATTTATTCTACTCGTGTTTGTTTTTATCAATTCCTTTATGATAATGCTATTTATTTTACCATCGTTTTAGTATTTAATGAAATATTTTAATTTTGGAGGTGTTTGTTTGATTGAAGTATATGTAGATGGAGCCAGTGCAGGTGATCCAGGTTTATCTGGTGCAGGAATCTTTATAAAGGGACATGGTACGGCCGAACAATACTCTTTACCTCTAGGTTCTATGACAAATCATGAAGCAGAATATCATGCATTGATTAAAGGAATGGAGATTTGTTTGAAGCAAGGATATAAAGTCGCTTCTTTTAGAACCGATTCACAACTTGTGGATCGAGCATTTGAAAAACAATTTGTGAAGAATAACAATTTTGCTCCTCTTTTAGAAAAGGTAATTATGCTTTCTAATCAATTTGATTTGTTCTTCTTAAAATGGATTCCTAGTAAAGAAAATAAAGTAGCCGACCAGTTAGCCAGAAGTGCTATTTTGAAACAATCTTAGTTTATACTGAAAGAAAGAAGTGAAATAAATGAAAAGAACGTTAGTAGCAGATGCAAGTCTGTTATTTGTAGCATTTATTTGGGGAGCAACCTTTGTGATTGTTCAAAATGCAATTGAATTTATACCACCTAATTTGTTTAATGGAATTCGCTTTTTAATTGCGGCAGCCCTACTATCATTATTTCTCTTTAAAATCCCTAAAGGTTGGTTATCTAAAGAATTGCTTAATTCAGGAGTATTTTTAGGAGTATTTTTATTTATTGGATATAGTTTTCAAACTGTTGGTTTACTGTATACAACATCCTCAAAAGCCGGATTTATTACAGGTCTAAGCGTTATGGTTGTTCCTTTATTATCTGTATTTATTTTAAAGGAAAAACCAAACTTTGTTGTATTTATTGCTGCTGGTGTAGGAACAATAGGCTTGTACTTTCTTACTGTTGCAGGATTATCCCAAATGAATATAGGTGATGGCCTTGTATTGATTTGTGCGATTGGGTTTGCCCTTCATATTGTTTATACAGGAAAATTTTCAAACAAACATAAAGCACTACCCTTAACTATCATTCAGCTCTTAACTGTCTCTCTATTAAGCTTTATAAGCGCTGGTTTATTCGAGAGATCATCAATTGTATCAACCACTTTATTAAATATGGACGTTTTAATTGCGTTAGCTGTTACATCGATACTGGCAACTGCTCTAGCCTTTTTACTTCAAACTAAGTTTCAACAAATTACCACAGCCGCAAGAGTAGCGCTAATTTTTGCTATGGAGCCAGTATTCGCTGCCCTAACAGCCTTTCTTTTAATTAACGAACGTTTAACTACAAATGGTTTAATTGGCTGCTTCCTTATTTTTTTAGCCATGATTATTTCAGAATTGCCTAATATGAAAATACTTAAAACATCGATTAATCAAGAAACTAGTCTTTAAGCCCCAAGCTTAAAGACTTTTTACATTAAATTTAATGTTTGTATATGATGAAAAGCCTGTTTACGATTCAGTATGTCTTCTGCCTTAAATTGTTCTAATAATGAAATATAAAAAGAACCATCAAATTCTTTTTGTATTTTTAATGTAAGTTCAATGGCGATAATGACAATTTCATCTGATGTATCTGTATACTGCTGTCCAAACTCAATGAAACCATAAGCTTCCTCACCTAGGATAAATCCTTTACTAGCTAAAAAGGTAACATAATCTCTAACTGTTCGAGCCATCCTGTATTATTCCATCCTTATCGAAATATGTAGTACTTTGATCATATCAAAAAAAGGTCGACAAATTCCATCTTTTTTCGCCATAAATTTCTTTGTGGATTTTTGGTCATAATACAAATGGAGGTGACCGAACATGAGCAGTGAAAAAAAAGGTAATAATCGCGGAAGAAAAGCGCCAAGTGTTAACCCACAAGGTCATGCTAAAGATGTTGAATTTTCAACCGAGCCAAAAAGTAAACTTGAAAATGCAGCTAAGAAAAAAAATACGAAATAAAAAAGAGGGTGACTCAA
>NZ_NUMC01000058.1:0-17672 GCF_002577655.1 Bacillus sp. AFS040349
TTAATATTGACAAAAACAATATATTCAACTTTATATTATATTTAATTCCTCTGGCTTATTGACCGACCTAATTAATTACATTCTATTTGTGAAAAAGCTAATTATTTTATTGTTTTTTACCTTTTCTGGCATTTCCTTATAAACCATTCTATTATTACAAACTAAATTTGCATTTTCTTGAAGAATAAATTTTGTCTCCACACCTATTTGTTTCTCAATTGCATCATAAGCATCCCGCAAATGAAATGAACGCATTGTAGTATTATGTGCATCTGAGGCAATAAAGTGTGTGAGATTATGATCTATAAGTTCAAAACTTAGTTTTTTCACTCTTTTTCCAAACATTCCGGTAATACTAGCAGCAGTTATTTGTGACAAAGCCCCATCCTTTATCAGTTTATATAAAAGATCTGGCTTTTCAAGTATTTCATGGTTTCTTTCGGGATGAACTATAACTGGTATAATTCCATTTACTTGAAGATCATAAAGTAATCTATATGTATACCTTGGAACATGATAATGGGGAAGCTCAATAAGCATATATGAAGAGTTATCACCAATTGTTAGAAGCTCACCCTTCTCTAAATCTTCCACTATCTCTCCATATATACGAATTTCCTGTCCAGGGAGAATTTCGATATTTATTTTTTCCTTCTGTAGTTCACCCTGAAGTTGGTCAATTTTATTCAAAATCTTTTCCCTATCATTCTCATATCTCCCATTTTTATGATGTGGTGTTGCAATGATTTTCGTAATTCCTTCATTCACTGCTACCTTAGCCATTTTAATACTTTCTTCTATATTATTGGCACCATCATCTGCATCTGCTAAAATATGACAATGAATATCTATCAACTAAATCACCTCAATTCATTAAAAAATATAAATACAAAAAACTACTAAGTATCCCATTTTACAACGGTGTCTAAGTAAGTCAAAAATAGTATAACTATAATTAGTTTATTTTTATCAAACTACCGGCTGCTTTCAATAAGATTCTTTATTTCTTCTAGTATTTGAAAATTTTTTTTGTTTTGTTCGAGCATTTTATTCATAATATCTATAGTTACATTTTGCGTTAATTCAATATCTGTTTTAGTGGAAATATCGGATGAATTATTGGATTCTAAAAATCTCTGAAGATCTACCTCAAGTGCAATTGCAATTTTTAATAGAATCCCGATAGAGGGGTTTTCTTGAATGTTTCTCTCGATATTGCTTAAGTAAGATTTCGATATATCTGTCTTTTTTGATAATTGAGAAAGGGTCATATTTCTACTTTCCCTTAACTTTTTAATAGATGTACCTAGCATTGAGTTACCTCCTTTTTGTTATCCTATTTTGTTAAAGCAGTTTAGGTTCTAATATACGCGATACTGTATATCCAATAATAATTGTTAGTATTCCTGTATAATTTATCCCTAAAGTTGCCTCTTGAAATAGAGAAATGATGAATGTAGCAAATAGTATTCCAGATAAAACAATTAATAGGTAATTAATTTCATTATTATAAGCATTTTTCAAAAGGAAGTTTATACACCCGATGAAAAATATTAAGTATAGCACTAACCCTGGATATCCAAGCTGATATATTAAAGAGCCAAAGAAACTTTCTGTTCCTAAATGAGAAAGATCCCATGCTGAAATTCCTGATAACATTGCATAGTAAATCCCACCAGCACCAACCCCATTACCAAGGGGATACTCATAAGAAGATATTAAAGGTAAAATAAAACCATTAAAATGGACAATAGCACTTGACCTAAAATCAATATTATAAGCAACGATAAAACAGACAGTTAAAACAATTAATAAAGGTAAAATAAAAATTTTAGGCTTTAATTTGATTGAGTAAAGAAAAAACACCCAAACAAGAACTATGCTGTATATACCTAAAGCCCCTTTACCTAATGTAAGAAAAAGTCCGAGCAATAAAAAAGCCCTGATAAAAATAAGTGAATTATTCCTTTTTAACATTAAAGAACAGCACAGTGCTACTAAAATAAAATAACTGAAGTTTATAACATCATAGAATATTGAAAACATCCTAGGTACAACAAAATTACCTAGTGGTGTACTCCAATTAGGTAATCCCCCCTGTACACCCTTTGCTTGTAGAACAATGTCGATATTCATCCATTCATTCCAAATATATGAATCCAAGTCAAATAAATTGAAAATAAAGCCTATGAAAACAGTAAAAACACCTAGTGCAATGATAAATTTAATTAACTTATATAAATCTTGTAAATTATTCTTTAATCCATAATAGATCAACCTGCCAATAAAGTAGCTAATAAATAGAATTGTAAATTGCCTTAAATAAAAAAGTTTACTTTCTAATGTTGGACTACTTGAAAGAACAAAACTTAAGGCGATAACTAGAAACAAAGGATAAATAACCTTTTCAAAACTTAAAAGTTTAATATTATTCTTATATTTTAAAAAAAGTAAGACAAGAACAATACTTGCAAATAGTTCTTTATAAACTAAAAGAAGCTTTATGTTGCTACCGTTATCTTGATAATCTGTAAAGTTATTACCCAATCCTATTAATATATTCTGAAAGACAATACAAAATACTAAATGATAAAGAAGATACACAGGCTTGTTTAAATAAAATATGGTAAACAAGGAAAAAAGCAAGCTAGATAATATTAGAATAGTATAGGTTAATTTCACCTCATGCAAATTTGCAATTAAGCAAAAGAGAACAGTATGTAACAAAAGAAAAAGCAAATAGATTGAAGTTTCATATTGATTACTTTCTCCTTTCATATCAATCGTCAATTGGGACACTCGCTTACCTCCTCTTTATTTAGGATAGCCATTTTCAATTGAAAAGCTGCAAATTTCTATTAAAATTTTTATCATTTAACATAATTTCAAAAATCCCCTGATTTCTTACACAGTCAAACTGAATGATTAGCTAGAAAGGTAGTTTTTTTCTTCCGGTATTTTTTCTTTAAGTAAACTTTTATATAGCATGATGAGCTTACCCACTGAATGATTAATATTATAATGGGTTTTTATTCTTTCACTATTATTTATCTCAAACTTCTTAATATTTTGTTGATCGTTCAATAAACAGATTATACTGTTTGCTATGGCTTCTATATCACCCGCTTTCACTAGTAAACCGTTTTCTCCCTTAACTACTGACGAGATCGAACCTACATCCGTAGAGACTACTGGCAATCCATAGCTCATAGCTTCCAGGATTGACATAGGCATCCCCTCATTGTAAGAAGGTAAAACAAAAATTATACTCTTGCGATAGATTTCATTGATTTTTACTTGATCTGAAATCCACCCCGGTATTTCAAACATATCTTCTAGATTTAATTCTTCTATTTTCTTCTTAACTCTCTCAACTTCCCCGTCACCAGCAATTAAAAATTTATATTTTGGGTCCACTTTACCTTTAATTCTTAAAGAAGCTTCTATCAAATCATAAGTTCCTTTTCTTTGAGAAAGGATTCCCATTGTGGTAATATATATTTTTTCATTTGAATATTCAGTACTTTTAGGGAATACTGCATTTTCAAAAGAAACAACCTTTGTTTGACTAATGGATTGATAGTATTCTTTCCAGAGTTCACCGAGAGCAAGAATTATTGTAGCTTTATTCAAAGTATCCCTAATCTCTTTTTTCTTAAAATCAGAATTGTTATTATAAAAGTCTTTAAATTGAGAGCCATGCATGTGAAGTATTATAGGTATATTTTTATATTTTAAAAGCTGTATTATATATTTTTTACGAATGAAGCTTCCCTTATAGGACATATGAATATGGGCCACATTATATTGCTGATTTATAAAGCTCAACTTTATAAATAGCTTAATAAATTGAAGAACAAAATAACATATATTTAAAAAATGATTACTTCCATAATAAGTAGGGAAATATTCGAGATCAACCTTTTGAGATAATCCAGCTTCAAAATAGTTTCTTACAACACGGGTTATTCCCCCATTTACTCGTAAATGAGAACCAATCATAATTACTTTCATATATATACTTCCCCTTTTCAATTTTAATAAATAATACTGCTCTTAATTATCAAGTAATTCTTTGCAAGAACTTTTCTATTATGCTAATTATATTTTTTGTATTTGATTCGTATTTCCTAAATTTCAAATTTTCAACTTGTTTTATCGCACTTTCGATATCGGTTATATCAGAAACTGCATAGATTATTTTTGAATTAGAGAACTGTTCTAATATTTCAGACTGATGATTATCTACATGCTCCCCAAATTCTTTTTTTCTAGGAACACCTATTACAACTTTCCCCTTTTTGACAGCAGTTATAATGGAGCCCGTCCCCCCATGTGTAATAATGATAGAACTCTTATCAATCATTTGCATAAATTCATCTTTATTAAGAAATGGTTTAAATGAATAGTAGTTTGGCTCGTATGTTGAATAGCCGATTTGGGCAAAAATTTCATCAGATTTAAGGACCTTTTTCTGAATTAAATGGTCTATCTCTTCTAATAGTCTATTAAATTGAAATTTCTGTGAACCAACAGTAACAAATATCAATAGATGCCCCCTCCATAAATTGCATTTGGATAAAATTCCTTCAAGTCTTCCCATTGAATGATAACTAAATCCGCAATCTTTGACATAATTTTTCCTGTTATCGTGGGAGTGCTAATTTTAGAGAAAGATTCTATAAAAATCACTTTAGTTTTAAAGAGTTTTGATATTAAGCAGATAGGGATAGTAGCTAAAGCACCCGTAGAGATTATAACCTCAGGCTTCTCTTTCCATAATATAATTAAAGATTTGATAATTAATATCAATAACTTAGCAACAAATAAAATCTCATGCCTATTAATTTGAGTTACATTATAAACCTTTATATTATTTGAATTAAATGTATATTTTGTTTTTTCAGTTAAGATAAAACTTTTATAACTATTCATTATTGGATAAAGCATCATTAGTTGCTCTAGATGTCCACCTGAAGATGCAGCAAAACATATTTTCACCATTCATCCCTCTTTCAACTGACAAGTAAAAAAGTCTCCCTAAAAAACTTAAGAGACGTTTCTAAATAATGCCAACTCACATTATTTTTTCAATTTTCCATATATTGATTTATAACTTAGCTTTTGCTCATAATCTCTATCAAAAAGCAACGGGGCATCTGGTTGCCCTGAATATTCTGGAATCCATGAATATTTATCAGTCACTCCCCAAGTTACCATTGCAGTACAATTAGAATACAGGAGACAGACATCTAAGATTTTTGAATACATCTCTGCTTGCTGCTGCAGCCTTTTTTTATAGGGTTTATCGCTATTTTGAATTGCTATATCCAATTCTGTAATATGAACTTCTAATCCTATGAGTTTATATCTATTAATATTCTCCTTAATCTTTTCCTCGTCTTTTGGGGACATGATGTCGGAGTGCATTTGAAATCCAACTCCGTCAATCGGCACTCCTCTTTTCATAAAATCTTCCAACATTCTAAAAATTGCATTCGACTTTTGATTTATCCCTTCATTACTATAATCATTATAAAATAGAAGAGCATTAGGATCAGCGTCATGAGCCCACCGAAAGGCTAATTCAATATACTCCGGTCCGATTGTTTGTAACCATATATTGTTCCTTAGTGTTCCATCATCATTAAATGCTTCATTTACAACATCCCAAGCATAAATTTTGCCTCCATAATGTTTTACAACTGTTTGAATATGATTTTTTAATATTAGAGAGAGTTCTTCCTTTGAATATTTTTCTTTACTAAGCCAGTCGGGGTTACTATGATGCCATACTAACGTATGACCTCTAACTTTCATGTCGTTTTCTTCAGCAAAATTCACCATTAGGTCTGGCAAAGAAAAATCATATGTGTTTCTTTGTGGATGAATTCTTGAAAACTTCATATCATTTTCAATCGTTAACAAATTAAATTCATTTTTGAGTATGGTTTTATATTTGTCGTCATGTAAAAAAGGAGATGCTGAAACAGAGGCTCCTATTAAAAAATTTCTCTTGTCTGCCACCTCTCGTAAATAATGATTTTTTTCTCCATAAAGATACAAACAAAAGCATCCTGTAACAAATAATAAAATGAACAACAAAAACTTTCTAATTCTCAATAAAACACTCCCTTTTTTCTTCCGCTCCTTTTTACATAATTGATTAATATTTCTAACTATGAAATTCATGAGACTAATTAACCATAATCAGTTTCGTTAAGTGTTTCACTTATTTTTTTGAAGACAAAAATTATTATAAGACTACTAAAATGCACTATTAGGTGAAAAAATAACTTTTACCGTCTTACATATGATTTTCATGTCATTAATACAGGATCTTTCTTCCACATATTTCAAATCAAGTTCTACCATTTCTTTAAATCCTAGATCATTTCTTCCACTTACTTGCCAGAGCCCAGTACAACCTGGTTTTACCATCAACCTTTGTTTATCATATAATGAATATTCCTTAACTTCACGTGGAAGAGGTGGACGGGGTCCAACTAAGCTCATTTCACCCTTTAGTACATTTAATAATTGTGGAAATTCATCCATACTTGTTTTGCGAATGTATTTTCCAACTTTTGTAATACGGGGATCTTTCTTCATTTTAAACATGGCTCCTGACACTTCATTTAATAAGAGCAAATCTTCTAACCTCTCTTCTGCATCAGTTACCATTGATCTAAATTTATACATATAAAATTCTTTTTCATCTTTTCCTACTCTAACTTGTTTAAAAATTACTGGACCTTTTGGGTCTTCCATTTTAATCCAAATTGCAATTATCAAAAAAAGTGGAGATAATATAATAATCCCTAATAATGAACCAAAAATATCTGATAATCTCTTCATTATTAAATAGTGTACTTTAGAATTTACCTGACTGACTGTTAATAACTGATCAGGAATAGCTTTCTGCTTAACTGATGATCCCTCCAAAAAACAGCCTCCTCCTTACAAGCTAAATTCTTTCAACACTTTTTTTTGATTTTCTAAAAAGTGTATCACTTGGTCCTTGATTGTCTCATCCTTTAAAGCAAATTCAATAGTCGTTAAAATAAACCCTAACTTTTCTCCTACATCATATCGTTTCCCCTCAAAATCATAGGCAAAAACTCTCTGAATTTCATTTAACTTTTGTATTGCATCGGTTAACTGAATTTCTCCTCCTGCTCCTTTCTCTTGCTTTTCTAAAAACATAAATATTTCTGGAGTTAAAACGTAGCGACCCATAATTGCTAAGTTGGATGGAGCAGTTCCTGTCACCGGCTTTTCAACAAAATTATGAATCTCATAGCGCCTCCCTATCTGGTTACTAGGATCAACAATACCATAACGATGTGTCTCGCTTTCATGAACAGTCTGTACACCGATAACAGATGATAGAGTCTTTTCATATTCATTTATTAATTGTCTTAAACAAGGAGTTTCAGCTTGAATAATATCATCTCCTAACAAGACAGCAAATGGTTCATTTCCAATAAACTTTCTTGCACACCACACTGCATGACCTAATCCCTTCGGTTCTTTTTGACGAATATAGTGAATCTCTACTTTAGAAGGTGCTTGGACTTTCTCTAGCAGGTCAAATTTATGCTTTTCTATTAAATTATTTTCAAGTTCAAATGCATTATCAAAGTGATCTTCAATTGCACGTTTTCCTTTACCTGTTACGATAATGATATCCTCGATCCCTGATGCAACAGCCTCTTCAACAATATATTGAATTGTTGGTTTATCTACTATTGGCAACATCTCCTTTGGCATAGCTTTTGTTACAGGGAGAAATCTTGTACCAAGTCCAGCTGCTGGTATAATTGCTTTACGTACCTTTTTCATTTTTCCACCTCTCTAAATTGTTAATCACCTAACCCTAAGTTAAAAAGAACAAAAAACGTTCATAATAAAGAACGTTTGAGCTAAAAAAATTTTCTTCTTTAATAAATATGAGAAATTTCTTTGATCCCTCTTCTCATTATGACTATTAGTATGTTTAACTTGACCAGGCTTGTAAATACTGTTTTGCAATTCTCTTATACCCATGTACTTCTTCAACGTACATTCTAGATTCATAACCTAGTTGGGCCAAGTTTTGCCTGTTATTCAATAAATATTCAAACTGACTAATAATTTGCTCAACATCCGGAGTTATATTGAAAACTGGGGATGATTGTACATTTAATTCTTGTAAAGCCTCTGGTTCCGCTCCACTCATTACAATTTTCCCTTTCGCCATCGAATATAAAGCATTCATACCATAGGTATATGCCTTACATTGATCAATCACGACATTTGATTTAGATATTACCTCTAAATATTCATTTAATGGTAAAAAGTCTGCATAAATCATTGTGACGTCATCTGGATATCTCTCTTGAAAAATCTTCATAGCTTTTACAATTGCATCTGTTCCTTTAACTTTAGGTCTGTTTGAAGCATGATAAAAAACCAATTTATTTTTTAGTGCGTTTTCATTATACTGAATTTTATCCGTGTTAATGGGCAAGGGTATAGTATTTTTAATTTTATTTGAATAGGGACCATTTCTATAACTCTCTGCATATTCCCACATTATAGGAATAATTCCATCCTGTTTACTAATAAACTTATGTTGCAAAATGAAGTCAAGTAGCGTTGTATGCTTTAATTTTGACTTTCTGAAATTTTCATATGATAAATACTCATCATAAGGTGAATATTTCATTTTCCCAGAAAAAAGAAATTTAAAAACCTCCACGTCGTCTCCTGCAGCTAAACAAAAGGTTTTTTTGTTGTTTTTATAAATTGATCCATATAACAAATTTGCTAATCTATGTGATAAATACGGATTGATAAATTGAACAATATCATATCCTCTCAAACTCTTTAAGATTTTATTTAGTTCGAAAAAACGAACAACTTTATTTTGAGATTTCCATGTTATGGATATATCACTATCAATATTTTTGTCTCCATCTCCACCTGAAACTACTAATGCTTCATGACCTAGTTCCACTAAACCTTCTTTTAAATTTTTATGAACCCCACTATATTCTCCCAACAATAGAATCTTACTCACGAAAACCACCTCCGAAAAAACTAAACAGATATTTACCCAATTAAGCGGTTTGTTTTAACTTTGAGTCATCTAAAACAAAAAGGGTTTTTGAAAACATCACAATCATTAAAACCATGTACGTAAAATAATTTAATGCATGAGCCTGTGTTACACCAATTAACCCATTCATATGAGTAAACAATACGGTCATTCCATAAAAATTCAATGCAAACAGTATCTCAGTAATAATAAATGTCTTAGTCATTGCTTTAGCAACCATTAAAAAAGACAATGTCCAACTTGCCATTTTAAAAAAATCTCCGATCAATTGGAACAGAAACAATGTTCTCATTTTAATAAATTCCGGAGTGAAAAGTACAACTATAATAAAATCTCTTAAAAAATATATTAATAGAGCTGAAGTAAAGACAAATGGTAAAATAATTTTATAACCAGATAATATCTCTTCTCTTATTTCGTTTTGCATTTGTAACTCTGATAACCTAGGCAGATAGTAAGTAGAGAAAGCAGTTGTTAATATCATTAAATACATTGTTGATATCATCCAAACTGATTGCCAATAACCAGCCTCTTCAATTGAAAAAGTATCTACTAAATAGTTTCTAATTAAGATTTGCGTAATTGTCACAGAAATCACTGAAACAATAGTCATTAAGGAGAATTTTAATAACCTTCGATAGTGTTTTTTTTCTACTACCTTAACAAATTGGAACTTAAATTCTACTTTTATTAGTGCAAGTGGTACTGTGATAAGTAAAATTATACCTTGGACAATAATCATTGACAGAAGAGCACCATATAATCCGTAACAAATGGTTAATAATGACGTTATTATAAGCGATAAAAGACTACTTGAGATATTTATAAAAATGAACAACTTTATTTTTTTTAGACCATTTATAATTGACAAGAACACCGTATTTAAGTTGATGAAAATCAATGTAATTCCTAGAAGCATAAATATTTTTTCATACTCTTCTGACTTTAAGATCCATGTTGAGAAATACGGACCTCCAAAAAAAATAATTCCTCCGACTATAATTGAAAATATAATTGTGATAATAAACCCTGCATTAATAACATCATTCCGTCTTTTATCATCACTTTCATTATATTCCGCTACATACTTTGTTACACCTGAGTTAATTGCCCCGTTTCCAATTGTGGTAACAAGAACAAGAAAATTTTGGAATTGACCTATTAAAGCAATTCCTGCTGGGCCAACATAACTCGCAATAATTTTATTAATTATTAAACTAGATAACATTTTAAAAATTGTTGATATTCCGGAAAGTAAACTAGTTTTTAGAAAGTTCATATTTTTACCTAATTTCTTATTAAAAATTATATTGCCTAGAAGCAATAAATTTCTTCATTAAAAAATTGTCTGAATGTCTCTTTTCTCCTCACTACACACATGTCGTTTTGATCGTATGCTAGAATAGCAGGTCTTTCTTTTATAAAGGGAGGATTAAACACAATTGTGTATGCTCCTACATTATCAAACATAATATAATCGTCGCTCTGTGGAATCTCTCCTATACAATTAGTAGCTAAGTAATCTTGCTCCATGCATGTATATCCAACAATATTATATTTTTGTTTACTGGGGTTATCTATCTTCTGTTGTTTTAAAATCTTCATTGGGAGATTCTTTTGATGTAACGTCGGTTTTATATTATGTGCACTACCATCAACTAAAACAAATACCTTATCTCTAATTTTTTTCACATCAATTACTCTAGTTACAAATACAAAAGCATTAGCAACCATAGATATTCCAGGTTCTAGAATCAATGTTGGTTTATTTTGATAATGACTAAATTCTTCATTCATGATCGCCCCCACTGCTTCAGCATATTCATCAAAAGTTGGTGCATGTTCTCTAAGAGATTTAGGAACCTCCCCAGAAATACCTCCGCCAATGTCTATATATTCTATATCAGTTAAATTATTTTCTTTTGCTGCTTTACACAGTCCTTGGGTAATTTTTGAATAAGTCTCAACACTTCTCTGTCTAGTGGAGAAATGAGCATGCAATCCCACAATTTTAACATTCTTCAATTGAGTTATTTCATTTATAGCATATTTTAAATTCCCATTTTCCACGCATATTCCAAATCTACTAATTTTATAATCATCTGTATGCAAATTAATACTGTTTTCCCAAATGTCAAAGTTTATTCGCAACCCTATTTTAACCTGTTTATTGGGGTTTCTATCACAATACTCTTTCACAAAATTAAATTCATAAATAGAATCTAAATTCACTTTACTTTCATTCTCTAAAGCATAATCGATATCCTCTTGACTTTTTAAGGGACCATTAAATACTATTCTTTTTGGATCAATTCCTATTTTTATAGCTAAGTCATATTCTAATCTTGAAACTACTTCGGAGTAGGCGCCACATCTTGATAATTCTTTACATAGATAAGGGAGATAGTTCGTTTTGTAAGAATATGCAATAATAAAATTATCATATTTTTTTTTAAAAGCATTATGAATTTTTTTGTAGTTTTCTTGGAGCTTTTTTACATCTAAAATAAAAAAAGATGAACCATAATCTTTCCTGAATTCAAATGACTTATCTACATTAAACAAATAATCTTCTATAGTAGTTTGAAATTCTAATTCTTTATTCTCATTTGTAGTTAAACTATACATAAATCTCCTCCTCAACTTGAACATTAATATATCGACCCATATTATGCATTTTATATCTTTGTTCTTCTAAAGAATCAAACTTTATAAAAATAAAACCAATTGCTTTATTTCCACTATTAAAAATGTCTATCTCGTCACCTTTATCTTTGTAAATGACTTTATATATAATTTTTTCTTTTATCTCATCAGAAAAATTAATATTTACTAATTTTCCTTTTTTTAGTGAGTGAATTGTATATGTAGAATAGTACCCCTCTTTTGGTGGTATAAAATTAAAACTCATTTCCTCATGATTACCTAATGCAGTTTCAACTGTTGCTTTTATAAAATCTATCCCAGTAATTGCTTTTAAAAATTCTGGAATTAAGTTCCCTCCATTCCTAGGGCCGATTTCTATGAAATAAACTTTATCGTTTTTCCCAAGTAACACTTCAAGATTCAAAGCACCATATTTTATATCTAACAATTTTAATATTCTGTTGAGTTCTTCACATACTATTTCCACTTTCTCTTGATTTATTAAAATAGGATAACTTTTCCCAACAGGAACATATGGATTTACCTCTGTATTTCTATGACAGTTTAAGAATCCACAGAATTCTAATTTTCCATCTTTGACAAATACATCTCCGCCAATTTGATAATCATGACTTCTTTCAATATACTCTTCAATGATTACTTCTTTTGATTTTGAATGAAAAGCTGCATTTTTAAAGGCACCTTCACATTCTTCTATTGAATCAATTCGAGATATCCCTTTACTCCCCGAAGAATCAATGGGTTTTACCATTAAAGGAAAATTAAATTGTTCTAGACCCTTCTTTGCTTCTTCGACTGTTTTATAGCTTTCTGCCTTTGGACAATGAAAACCATTTTTTTTTAAAAATTTTCTAAATAAGTCCTTTTGGACAAGAGTTAATACCGATTCAAACGGATTAGAAGGTAGATCCAATTTGTTTGCTACGTATGCAGCTGTTAAAGCGGCAGCATCACTAATATAGCCAATAATTCCGTCAATATGATTATCCTTAGCAACTTTCAAGACAGCTTCTTTATTATCTGTACTAACACAATGATACTCTTGTGAAAAGGGAATACCAGGGTTATCTGGAAGATAATCACAAAGTATAATGTAATATCCCTTCTCTTTAGCATATCTAATAACCGGTAATTGCTGTATAGAACCACCTAGAAACAAAATCTTTTTCATGGATTTGGCACCTCTAGTATCGAAAATTTTTAGCAACCTTATTTTAGATTGTTATAGACATTACAAAAGTTAGTTTTTACTTATTAATTATCTAGCTTAATTGAAAAGTATTAATAACTTCCACTATCCGCATTGTATCTTCTTTTGTTTGAACCGGAGAGATAGGTAAGCTTAGTACCTCATTATGAATTTGTTCCGAAATAGTATAACTGAGATCATTCCACTCCCTATAGGCTAATTGCTTATAAGGAGGAATAGGATAATGAATCAATGTTTGTATTTTTTGTTCTGTTAAGTACTTTTGAAGCTCTTCTCTTTCCTTGGTCCTTATGACAAACAAATGCCAAACATGAGATAACCCATCACTGTTTACAATCATTGGTAATGTGATATTTTTATTTTTTATATGTTCCATATAGTAGGATGCAATTTCTCTCCGTTTTTCATTATCATGATCTAAAGACTTCAGCTTCACACGCAAAATGGCCGCTTGAATTTCATCTAAGCGACTGTTTACTCCTTTATGAAGGTTTTCATATTTTACGTAAGAACCATAATTTCTTAATGCTCTGATTTTCTCAGCCAACTGAGAATCATTCGTAGTAATAGCACCACCATCTCCCAAAGCACCTAAATTCTTTCCAGGATAAAAGCTGAAACCAGCAGCATCTCCTAAATTCCCTGTTCTCTTGTTATGATAAACAGCTCCATGAGCTTGAGCAGCATCTTCTATTACTTTTAAATTATATTTTTTCGCAAGATGATTAATAGCTTCCATATTAGCCGCTTGCCCATATAAATGAACAGCCATGATTGCTTTTGTTCTCGATGTGATTTTTGCCTCTATTTTATCTGGATCCAGATTATAACTTTTTATATCGGGTTCAACTAATACTGGGATAGCTCCGTTAGCAGAAATAGATAAAATAGAAGCAATGTATGTATTTGAAGGAACAATCACTTGATCCCCAGAGCCAATTTCATATGCTCTTAAGATAAGTGTTAAAGCATCTAGTCCGTTGGCTACCCCAATACAATATTTTGTTCCACAGTACTCGGCAAACTCTTTTTCAAACAGTTCTAATTCCTCTCCAAGAATATACCAGCCACTGTTTATTACTTTATTGACGGCCTTCTCAATCTCAATTTGATAACTATTATTGACTGCTTTTAAATCTAAAAAGGTTAGCATTTTATATCTCCTTTATTTAACTAAGCTTAAATAATAACTCAATATCAATTAAGGTCATATTCAAAATATTGATAGACAACACCTCTTGCTCCAAAGCCTTGCTTTTGAAAGCTTAAACCTTCATTTAAAAAAAATCCCTGTTTTTCAACGGAAGTACCAAAGTCAAAATATCTAACATTTGAATATCTTTGATTTATTAAATAATCAAACAAAAAATCTAATGCAGAAATTTCTTTTCCTGATTGGTTTGCTGAAATATATTGCACATGAGCTACATTTTCAGTAATGTACATCAGGACTCCTGCCACGCATTCACCTTCCATATATACACTATAAAGCTCAATATTTTCTTTGAAGCGATTCTTTAGTTGAATTATTTCATTTAAAGTGTGTACAGGCTTTGTGTCATGTCTATATTCTAAATTTTCAGTTAATACTCTCCAAAAATCCTCGTAAGAATAGTCTTTTTTAATTTCTAAATTCCATTTTTTCGCTTTCTTTATACCTCTTTTTCTTAAAGTACTGAAAGGCAAGCAATTCTCCATTAGAATAGCTGATGAAATTCCACAACCAGTTAATTTAGCATTATGTCGAAACAAAGCATATTCATCCTCCTGAGCTGGTATACTCGAGTAGATATAAGGTATAGCTTTGTAAAATACTTTTTTTATATTTTTTTCTTCTCTTAAATATTGATTGAACCTATTAAAATAGATCATTACATCTTCTAGTTTTGTTTCAGGAAGTATTAAAAGCCCACCATACGTCAAGCCTTTGTGACTGTAAAAAAAATCCCCTTCTACATTACCGGGTAAAATCGCAACTATTTTATTTTTGGCATTTTTTAATATTAATGAACAATCATTAAACCTATCTAAGTGATAATGCATGTATTCTATCTTATGAAGAAATGTACCATTTTTTGACCTTTCAACAAAAGCATTCCAATCTTCTTTATCCTTTTCTTCAAACTCTTTAATAAATACCTCTTCCGAATTAATCAATTTATCATCCCTCAAAAACCTTATGTGTATTTTCAATCATCTGTAAAAAAACACCATAATCTCGAATATAATCAGCTTCATCATAATAGTCACTTGCTAGCACCATTAACACGCAATCCTCTGAAAAGTCATACATTTCACGCCACACCATTTTATTTACAATTAGTCCTTGGCTAGATTTATTTAACAGATGCTCCATTTTGGTTTCTCCATTATCTAGAACAACTCTACATGAACCACTCGTGCAAATAAGTACCTGCTTTAATTCTCTATGAGCATGAAACCCTCTTGGCAAATCATTGATGGTGTTGTAAATGTAATAAACTCTTTTTATTTCAAAGGGTATATTTTTAAGTGCTTCTAATGAAATTAACGAACCTCTATTATCTCCAATCACCGTAAAATTAATTAAGCAGTTGTCCATCTTCTTACTCCTGACTCAGTATATTTTTTGATATACCAATCCATTGTCTTTATTATACCGATATCAAAGGTATCTCTTGGTTTCCATCCGAGATCCTCTTCTATTTTGCTTGAATCAATTGCATATCGAAAATCATGTCCTGGTCGGTCTTGAACAAATTCAATTAAGTCTTTGTAACTACTTGTTTTCGGCATTATCCTATCAAGGTACAGGCAAATTGTATAGGCAATTTCCAGGTTGGTTCGCTCATTTTTACCACCAATTAAATACGTTTCTCCAGTCTTTCCTTTATGAAAGACAAGATCTATTGCTCTACAATGATCTTCTACGTAAAGCCAATCCCTAATATTTTGTCCATCCCCGTAAATAGGTAGCGGTTCTCCTTGTAAAGCTTTTCGAATCAGCGTAGGAATTAGCTTTTCATCATGTTGTTTCGGACCATAATTATTAGAACAATTAGATGTCACTACATTCATTCCATAAGTATGAAAATAACTTCTTACAATCATATCTGAACTGGCTTTACTTGCACTATAAGGACTGTTAGGAGCAAATGGTGTTCTTTCAGTAAAATATCCATCAGACCCTAAAGTACCATATACTTCATCTGTAGATATATGATGAAACCTTGATCGATCATAACCTTCTTTATATATAGATGTGTTTAACATCCAATGACTTCTTGCAGCTTCTAATAAATTAAGTGTTCCTAGTACATTTGTTTCTGTAAATGCAATAGGATTATTTATTGAATTGTCTACATGAGACTCTGCTGCAAAGTGTATGACATTTTGGATATCATAGTGTTTAAACAAATCTAGTAAAAACGACTGATTCCTAATGTCCCCTTTAATAAATTCATAGCGTTCATGTAATTGAATTTCTTGGAGATTCATAATATTACCTGCGTATGTTAACGCATCTAGATTAATAACATGATAATTGGGATATTTTTCTAATAAATAAGCGATAAAGTTTGAGCCAATAAATCCCGCTCCACCTGTAACTAATATATTATCTTTTTTCATAGGATACCAACCAGATTCCAAGTTGATTGCTTTGTTTCATTAGCAATATTCCATAAATAATTACCATATTCAGTTTTATTTAGTTGCCTTGCGAGATCAATCAGTTCTAATCTGTCAATATAACCCATTCGGTAAGAGATTTCTTCTAAACATGCCACTTTAAAACCTTGTCTCTTTTCAACTGTTTCAATAAAAAGCGAGGCCTCTAATAAAGAATTATGTGTTCCTGTATCCAACCAAGCAAAACCTCTACCTAACAATTCTACCTTTAATCTATTATTTTTCAGATAATACTTATTAATGTCAGTTATTTCTAATTCCCCCCGTATTGAAGGTGAAATGTTTTTTGCAATTTCCACTACCTCATTATCATAAAAATATAATCCTGTTACTGCAAAATCTGACTTTGGATTCTCGGGTTTTTCCTCAATGGATATGGCATTAAAATCTTGATCAAATTCCACTACACCAAAACGCTCAGGATCTTTTACGCGATAACCAAATACAGTTGCACCCTCTTTACGACTTGCAGCCCTTTGTAAAACAGCTGTAAAACCAGGACCAAAATAAATATTGTCACCAAGAATTAGTGCCACACTCTCTTTAGCAATAAACTCTTCTCCAATGATAAAGGCTTCAGCTAAGCCGTTAGGCTCCTTCTGAATTTTATATGTTAAGTTAATACCTAAAGAGCTACCATCTCCAAGTAACTGTATGAATCTTGGCAGATCTTCAGGGGTCGAAATAATTAATATTTCTTTTATGCCTGCTAACATTAAAACGGAAAGTGGGTAGTAAATCATTGGTTTATCAAATATAGGAAGCATTTGTTTCGAAATCGCTCTTGTAAGCGGGTACAATCTTGTGCCACTTCCACCTGCTAAAATAATTCCTTTCAATTCAAATCACCACTCTTTTTTATTTAGAATCCTAAACTACCATGTTTAATGAAGAATTTTATATCCTTAAATTAATACTTCCCAATAAATTAGTATAAGCAGAAAAGATGAGGTAAAACTATTTTATTATTAATTAACGTAAACAAATTCCTATTTTGTTCAGTCTTTTTTTCTGTGAAAATAA
>NZ_NUMC01000059.1:0-4758 GCF_002577655.1 Bacillus sp. AFS040349
GCAGGAATGAATTATGCAGTGAAGCTATATAAAGAAGGAAATATGACTGTAAAGCAAATTTGTGAAATTACAAACGTTTCTAGAGCTGCATTATATAGAGAGTTGGCAGAGGATAAGTTTATAAAATAGCTATCAGTAAGATATCATTATCCATCAAAGGTAAAATTATAGGTTTTTTGGGTTTATCCTACTATTAAAAAAGCAACGAATCCGAAGACCTCGTTGCGTAATCGTTTATATATTGTCAACATTTGTATTTATTCTTTCTTATAAAGGGTACCGCCACAATTTCGGAAAACTTTGTACGCTAGGCGAATTGCAACCTAATTAAGCTGATTTCCCTGTGCTTTTAAGAAACTGACTTTTTTTAATGGTTTGTTAAACTAAAGTAAGCTGTTACTTTCAATAGGCTGGCTGTTAATTTGACTTTAACCTTCAACTAGGGTATTTTTCCTATTTAATAAACGAACCACGAGTGGTGATGTTATCATTTGCAAAACAGCGTAGAATACAGCTGGGATAAGTATGATTTCTGGCAAGTCAGCTGTATATACTATTGCAGCAGCTATGCTAAATTCTTTTTTGCTGACTGTAAAAAGGACCGCAACTAAATCATCTTTATTTTTCACAATCGGTTTTGTAAGCAGGCCAATAAGATAACCAGCCATATTAAGCAAAAGTTGGGCAACGATGAGCAAGATAATCATCCCCATTGAAAACGAAAGAATCGATTCAGAACTGTCTGCTACAACGACAAAAACAAGAGCAATGTATATCAATGATGAAGAAAAAGAATAGACCGGTTCATACTTACTGATAGACGGGAATTTTGTTCGTATGAGAACAGCAAAAAACATAGGTAAAACGATGATTATAAATAGTTCCAATATCATTTCCTGAATGGGAATTTGAAATTCAATTCCAGTCAAAAGCAAAAGGAGTGGAGGTAGAATAAACGGCGATAACCCAGTAACTATACCATTCATTAATGATGCAAGTGCAACATTACCTTTCCCAAGATAAACTAATAATGGAGCTGAAACATCGGTTGGTAAGGAGCCGACAATCGTTTGTCCAATAGCAAGTTCTTCATCAAAAAAAAGTTCACCGATACCTAATCCGATAAGTGACATAGGAACGAATACTAAGAATATCGAGATGACTATTACCCTAGGTTTTTTTATTGCGTCCCTTAACATATTAAAATCAAAAGTGAGACTGATAAAAAACATGAGCAGGGCAAGCATCGGTGAAACCGTCACTTTCAATACTTCACCGATTTTTGGAAGAAATAAAGCGATAAATGTAGTAACAAGAACTAATGGTAATAAATTGTTTTCTACAACACGTAATCTTTCAAGCATTAAATTCTCTCCTCGTCTTTTCCTAGTAATCATATAGAGTGAAATAATTATTTTTACTGGAACACCCTTCATTTCTTTTAATCAAATAAGAGGTATTTGTGCACCCATACCTTTATTTATGTATTATAAGTAAAAATACAGGTTTTATCTTTCATATTCTTGACGTTTAATTAGAAAAAGAGAGGTGTAGGAATGGAAGAATTCCATTGGAAAGCTATAGAATCATGTAATCCGACGTATGATGGTCATTTTTTCTATGCATTAACGAGTACACTAATTTTTTGCCGTCCATCGTGTGCATCTAGAACTCCAAATAAAAAGAATGTTCAAATCTTTTACTCTGCCAAAGAAGCTGTGAATAGTGGGTATCGCCCCTGTAAACGATGTAAACCAGACTGTTTGGAATGGCAAGGAGCTAAAAATGAATTGACGATTCAAGTAAAAAAATACATTCTTAACCACTATGACGAAAAGTTAACATTATATCGTATAGCTAAGGAAATAAATGTAGATCCTTATCATCTACATCGCACATTTAAAGCAGTTACAGGCTATACACCATTACAATTTATGCACCAATCCCGGATTGAACAAGCAAAAGAGTTCTTATTAACAACAAATCAATCTACAACGGAGATTAGCTTTAAGGTTGGGTATAGCAGCCCTTCTCATTTTTCTAAGGTTTTTAAAGAAAAAACCGGACTTTCTCCCTCTTTTTTTCGTTCTAATTTTCACAACTGATTTTCACGTTTGTAGATGGCACCTTCTTATTAATGGAAGAAAAGGCAAATCCCGTCTTTCTCTTAAAAAGGGAGAAATCGGACTTTTTAGAATAAAAGACTCTTAACGTTGTAAATCCGCATTTTCCTGACGCTACCCCTAGTAGAATAAAATTCCTTAATATGGTATGCTATATAGAAATATAACCAATGGCGGAAGACGCAAATGAACCTGATAAAACACAGGTTTCGTTTGCGTCTTTTTATTTTTCAGGGAGGTATATTTATGCAAACCGCTCTTCTTCATAATGGGAATGCAGTAAACACTATAGAATATGACGAATCAATTCACGGGAGCAGGTTGTTCTGCATTGATAAAAACTGTCAGGCTCCGTTGATATATGTAGGCAAGTCTTCTACAATGAATGCTCATTTTAAGACAACTGGTAAAGGAGATTCACGGCATTTAAAAGGTTGTGGTTTTTATGAGAGACTCGATATCTTAGAATGCGTTAATAAAACAAAAGAATACCAGACACAGATGTCTGATAGTTTAAGTGAAACAATTATTAGACTCAGCATGAACCGAATAGATCCTGATTATCAAAGTAAGACAATAGAACGCGAAACAAAAGAAGAAAAAAATGAAGAAAAAAAAGTTAAATTGAAAAATGAAACAGAAACTCCTCAATCGATAAGCTCGGTAAAAGGAGAAGTAAAGCTACTTACGGAGTACGAACCAGATCTGCTTGCAACAATCCTCATTAATGTAGGAAATGGGCGAAAGATACCCATTTCTGAGTTAATCGTTAACCAGCAAGATGCACATCACCTCTTATGGTTAGATCGAACATTACCTAAAGTTGGTTATTTTGTATATGGTCTTATTGATAGAGTGATTAAGCGTGAGAAGGTAATGTACATTAACTTTAAGAAAGAAGATGATGTTCCTTTTACTATTGTTATCTTTCAAAAATATTGGAAAGAGTTCTCGTACACGGAAGAAGATTTAGTTGGGCAGCATGCACTAGTTTATGGCAATTTAAGAAAAAATGAATATGAAGGTAATCAAAAAACAGAAATGCTTATAAAAGGTGATAAGTACCTTGAAAAGTTTAAAACAAAGAAACAATTAAATAATATTAATACCACTAAAGAGGATGAGTAAAATGTGTGAATTTCTTATCGGAATCGATATTTCTTTTACCAGAAATAACGTTGATGTTATAGGTAGAGTTGTTAAGGCATATCCGAATACAGTGATTGTTGAAATTAGCCAGGATGATGCAGAAAAAATTGAGTCACCAAGCACATTAACGGTTGTAAATCACAAGAATTATAGAATTCTAACAAGTCCTATTGTCAATTAATAATCTATAAAGGAATGATGAGTGCTTTGGAAGAGGATCGTAATCATACTGTTCAGTCGATAAATTTATATATTGAAAAGAAGCGGAATGAAATGGTCGAAGCTGCAACAATACTAGGATTTTCTAACCCTCAAACACTTCGATTATCAGAGGAACTTGATATGGCAATTCTGTCAGTAATGAATAAAAGTATTAAAAAGGAAGTCTAGTGTGATACAGGCTTTCTTTTATTTTTCAGTAAAAAAATGTTGGGTATTTTTTACCATTAATATGTTAATATATTCTATAAATAATTAGATTTTTTGGGGGAAATCATGAAAAAAATAATGTTTTTAATTACCTTTTCCATTGTTTCACTGACTGGTATACCTGATATTACAGCAGCCAGTTCATCTACAACGTACATAAGCGCAAACAACCAAGGAAATAGACTAAAAGATTTAACGGAAGCTTTTAACAATAAGATTAATAAAGGTGATTTAATACTTATCGATAAAAGTTATGATAACTTTAGTTCGGAAATCAAAAAGACTGAAAGAGCAATCGGTAAAGTAAGTGGATCAGCAAATAGGAAATCCCTGAATGATAAGTATGTTACTCCTGCTAAAATAGCTAGAGAAAGAGTTATATATGAGGTTTCGCAGGTACGATTAATAAAAGATATTGAAAAATTAATTCAATATACAAATTATCGTTCTGCAATTGAATCAAGTAATAAATTAGATCGATTAAAAAGAAGAGCTTCAGAGATAAAATTAGCAGGAGGTTATAAAGCTCTTCCTCAACAAATTAATAATTTCTTAGTAAATAAAGAATCAAACATACAGCAAGTTATCAAAAATAAAACTTTCTCTGTGATTAAAGAAAGTGTATCTCCTCGAACAATTAGAATGAACGAAGTAATTGAGATAAAATTCACTGAAACACTAGGATATGTAGATGAATCAATGGTAGAAATTACAGATTCTAATGGTAAGAAATTCAATCCTACGTCAACCTGGTCAAGAGGTAACACCCTAATTATCAGCAATAACACATTTGAATTCGGTAAATCATATACACTATCTGTTTCAACTAATCTGTATTCAAATAATAATAAGATAATTAATGCGAAAGTTATTATGAAATTTCAAATAGTAAAAGAAACTGTAGATAAAACTATAATATACAATACTATCCTAAATTCCTTAAAGAACAGCGAAAAATCTATACAATTTGATAGTAACAATAAAGAATTAGTATGGAATACCTTTAAAGAAGTGCTTAAAGATCATCCAGAACTACTTGTGACTGCTAGAATAAAGT